>NZ_RZSG01000104.1:0-12013 GCF_003997725.1 Mesorhizobium sp. M4A.F.Ca.ET.050.02.1.1 | reverse complement strand
CGGTTTGCCAGCGCGGCGCGCGGCACGCGTGATCTGCTTCTGGATGCCGGGCACCGCCTCCAGCGGCATTTCGACGCCGAGATCGCCGCGCGCAACCATCAGCGCGTCCGACAGCTCGATGATTTCAGGCAGACGGGCCACCGCTTGCGGCTTCTCGATCTTGGCCATGATCAGTGCCCGGCCGCGCGCGATCTTGCGCGCTTCTGCGAGATCCTCCGGCCGCTGCACGAAGGACAGCGCCACCCAGTCGACGCTGGCCGCCAGCACCGCGTCGAGATCGGCGCGGTCCTTCTCGGTCAGCGCGCCGACCGGCAGGTCGGTGTCGGGCAGGCTGACGCCCTTCTTGTCGGAGATCGTGGTGCCGGCGACGACCGTGCAAATGATCGACTTGCCGTCGCTCTTCACCGCCCTGAGCTCCAGCTTGCCGTCATCAATCAAAAGCCGGTGACCGGCCTCGACCGAGCTCAGGATTTCCGGATGGGGCAGGTAGACTCTGCTCGAGGTGCCGGGTTCCGGATTGTTGTCGAGCGTGAAGGTCTGGCCGACGCTGAGCGTCTCCTTGCCGTTTGCGAACTTGCCGACGCGCAGCTTCGGACCCTGCAGGTCGGCGAGAATGCCGATCGGCCGGCCGACCGCGTCCTCGACCGCGCGGATGCGCCCGACCAGCGTGCGCATCAGATCGTGGTCAGTATGGCTCATATTGATGCGGAAGACATCGGCGCCGGCTTCGAAAAGCTTCTTCAACATCTCCTCGGAGGAGGAGGCCGGACCGATGGTGGCGAGGATCTTGACCTTGCGGTTACGTCTCATTGACTGTTTGTTCCCGGGGCGGGGGCCGCTGGTGCGCCTCCCGTTGCGGGCTCGTCGGTCAGCTGGACCATCCAGCTTGCCTGCTCGCCCGTGTCATATTCTTGGAATCCGGCGCGTTGGAAGCCCCGGGCGACGCAATCGGTTACGCCGGCAATCTTGAACTCTTTTTCGGCCACGCACATGTTGATCGGGCCATCCCAGCGCCCGCCGCGCTCGGCGTCTTCTGCATAAAGATAGTAAAACCTTGATGACAGCGGACCCTCGATCAGCGTCTTGCAGCTCGACCCTTCGATGTGCCACCAGCCCTCGGTGATCCAGCCGGCCTTGGCGCGATAGCCGATGCCGACGCCGACCAGGTTCTGTGTGGCGTTGCAGACGCGGAAATCGGCCCGGGCGGGCGACGCCGCGACCATGGCTGTGAGCCCGGCGGCGACGGTCAGGATCGGCAAGGCGAAGGCACGGCGCATGCGCGACCTGCCGGCGGAACCCATCCTGAAACCCCTCAAGAACGACATCTGCATCTCTCGACGCCCCTTTTCGGCAAACTCCGGGCGCATGTCAACGCGCCGTTTTGTTCAATTCCAATCGATTTAGAAGGCCCCAGGCGCGATTTGTCGCCATGCGTTGGATTCTTCGCAGAAACCGTGGCCAAACAACGGCATTGCGCCAGCGTCCTCTTCGTGGAATGACGTTACCACCCTGCCGGGAAGCCAGCGACCAGACCAATTCCAGCCGATGACCCGATCCACAGTTTTCGCGCCTTTCGATATCGTCGAAGGCGATCGCAAGCGAGGCATCGTTCTGCTTGGCGATCATGCCCGCCGCGCCCTGCCTGAGGAGTATGGCAGCCTCGGCCTGCCGGCGAGCGAGTTCGAGCGGCACATCGCCTACGATATCGGCGTCGAGACGGTGACGCGCGAGCTGGCGGCGACGCTCGGCGTGCCGGCTGTGCTCGCCAACTTCTCGCGGCTTTTGATCGATCCCAACCGCGGCGAGGACGACCCGACGCTGATCCGCCAGCTCTATGACGGCACCATCGTGCCGGGAAACTACCCCATGGCCGCGGAAGAGCGGGAAAGACGGCTCGACCGCTTCTACCGGCCCTATCACGACGCCGTCGGCGCCATGATCGCCTCGGTGGCCGAGGCGTCCGGCAAGGCGCCCTTCATCTTCTCGGTCCACTCCTTCACACCGGTCATGCAGGGCATCCGGCGGCCCTGGCATGTCGGTATATTGTGGGACCTGGACGACCGCGTGGCGCGGCCGCTGATCGACATGCTCGCCGCCGACAAGAGCCTCGTCGTCGGCGACAACGAACCTTACGATGGGGCGCTGCGCGGCGACACCATGTTCCGGCATGCCATCGTCAACGGCTTCGCCCATGCGCTGATCGAGATCCGCCAGGACCTGATCGCCGGGCGCGAAGACGCCCTCGCCTGGGCCGAGCAGCTGGCGCCGATCGTTGACGCGATCGACCGCCGTCCCGATATACACCAGGTGAAGAAGTTCGGCTCGCGCACCGGGCCGGTGTGACAGGGCCTGAGGAGCGCATGACATGACCGAGCTTAGCGACGAGCAGAAGCGCGATTTCGAGGCCGCCGCCTTCCGCCGGCTGGTCGAACACCTGCGCGAGCGCGGCGACGTGCAGAACATCGATCTGATGAACCTTGCCGGCTTCTGCCGCAACTGCCTGTCGAACTGGTATCGCGAGGCGGCGCAGGTCGACGGCGTCGCGCTCTCCAAGGACGAGTCGCGCGAGATCATCTACGGCATGCCCTATGCCGAGTGGCAGGCGCTGAACCAGACCGAGGCTTCCGACGCGAAGAAGGCGGAGTTCGAGGCAAGGCGCCCGAAGGATCACTAGCGGCGCCGAGCGCCTTCGCGACTTCGTCATTCTAGGGCGAAGCAGTCGCGAAGCGACGTCGCGCAGACCCTAGAATCCATTCCGTGACGGCTGCCGAAGAGCACGGCGATACAGGATAAGATCGTAACGAGGCAACCCAGGGAGTGTTCTGCACGGTAGCGGCGCTCTTAGGTAACGGCATGGATCCTCGGGTCTGCGCGCGTCGCTCCGCTCCTTGCTCCGCCCGTGGATGACGAACGGGAAGCGTTCTCGCCAACCTCCAAGGCAGCAGCCTGCCACGAACGAAAACCGGTCCTCCGTCGCCCTTTGGTCCAAGCACGTCGCCTAATGCGGCTCTTGACCGCCGATTGAATCGATCTAACTTGCGCCCAAACCATTCGTATTGCGGACAGACCATGAGCGCGCAAAACACGATTGAGGCCGCCATTCGCGGACGCTGGGCCGTGGCCGGCATCTTCCTCGCCAATGGTTTTTTGACCGGCAGCTGGGCGCCGCAGATCCCGGTGTTCCTGACCCGTCTGGATATCTCGAAATTCACGCTCGGCCTGCTGATCCTCCTGTTCGGCGCCGGTGCCGTGGCGGCGATGACCTGGTGCGGCCATTTGATCTCCAGGCACGGCTCGCGCACGGTGCTGCGCTGGTTCGGCCTGTGCGGCAGTTTCGGTTTGCTGGCCGTGGCGCTCGCCCCCAACGTACCGCTGGCGGCCATCGCCATGTTCATCTTCGGCGGCTCGATCGGCGGCATGGATGTCGCCATGAACGCCAATGCGGTGGCGGTGGAAAGAAGGCTCGCCCGCGCCATCATGTCGTCCTCGCACGGCTTCTGGAGCCTTGGCGGTTTCGCTGGCGGCGCTCTCGGCGGCTTCGCCATCCAGAATTACGGCCATCTCGTCCATGCGACCGTGGTTACGGCGCTCGCCTTCGCGGTTGTCGCTTTTGCGATCGGCTACCTGATCGCAGAGGACAAGCCGCAGCAGACAGAGCACCAGAAATTCTCGCTGCCGGGCCACCCCGTGGTCTATCTGGTCGGGTTGATGGCTTTGCTGACCATGGTCTCCGAGGGCGCGGTGCTCGACTGGGCGGCGCTCTACCTGCAGCAGGAGCTCGGCGCCGACCTTGCCTTCGCCGGCCTTGCCTATGCCGCCTTTTCCGGCGTCATGGCGCTCATGCGCTTCCTCGGCGACGGTGTGCGCGACCGCTTCGGCGCGGTGACGACGCTGCGCGGTTCGGCTCTTGCCGCCGCGGCGGGCATGCTGGTGGCCGGGCTGTCGCCCTCGCCATGGCTTGCGATTGCCGCCTTCGGCTTTTGCGGCTTCGGCATCGCCAACATGGTACCGATCATCTTCTCGGCCGGCGGCAACCAGGAAGGCATGTCATCCGGCACCGGCATGAGCGTCGTCACCACCATGGGCTATTCCGGCATACTGGTGGCGCCGTCGGCGATCGGCTTCGTCGCCGAGCATTCGAGCTTCGGCCCGATCTTCGTCGCGCTGTCGGGACTGCTGGTTGTCGTCCTTCTGATGGCCGGGCTTGCTCACCGCGCCGAATTCTCCCCCGAGCCCGCGCCGGCCGAATAGCGTTTCAGCTCCTCATGGAGGAAATCCGCGACGCGGCGGATGCGCAAGCTGCTACGCACGTCGCGATGCATGGCGAGCCACACCGGCAGCGACGGCAACGGCAGCCCGGGCAGCAGGAGCTCCAGCGACGGATCGCGTTCGGCCAGCGGTTCCTGGCCGATGCCGATGCCATTTCCCGTCCGCACCGCTTCCCAAAGAACGATTTGATTGTCGGTCCTGAAGCGAAAGCTGCCGCGGCTGACGGGAATGCCGAACGCATTGAGGCCGCGGACGATCTCATCGCTGCGGTCGAAGCCGACCAGCGTATGATCGGCGAGGTCACCGGGCCGGCTCGGCCGGCCGCGCCGGTCGAGATAGGCCTTCGCCGCACAGAAACGCAGCGGAATGTCGGCGACCTTGCGCGCCACCAGCTCGTTCTGCGCCGGCTTGACCATGCGGATGGCGATATCGGCATCCCTGCGCAACAGGTTCTCGACCTGATTCGAAGCGACGATCTCGACCTCGATGCCCGGCTCCTCCACGCCGAGCCGCGCGGTGATATCCGGTAGCACATAGGCCGCCACCACCTCGCTGGCGGCGATGCGCACGGTGCCCTCGATCGCCTCGACCGATCCAAGGGCCAGCAGCGAGAACGCGCTCGCTTGCTCGCTGACGGCCTTGCCGCGCTCATACAGCACGTTGCCAGCCTCGGTCAGCGCATAGCCGCTGCGCCCGCGTCGGAACAATGTCACGCCGATCGCCTGCTCCAGCTCGGCGATGTGGCGGCCGAGCGTCGGCTGGCTGGCCGCAAGCTTTCGTGCGGCGCCGGAGAGGCTGCCGGTCTCTGCCACGGTGACGAAACTCTTGATCAGGTTCCAGTCGATTTCCGTCATCCATTTATGAATATCAAATCGCCAAAATCAGTCAATTTCCATTCGTTTGCGAAAACCTCAAATTGGTGGCCTAACGCAGACACGGAGACGAAACATGACCAAGATCGCAATCCTCGGCGCGAATGGCCGGCTCGGCCGCGTCGTAGGCAAAGCCTTCATCGACGCCGGCTTCGACGTTCGCGCCGTCACCCGCAGCGGCAAGGTGCCCGCCGAGCTTAAGGGCGCTACAGCGATAGCCGGTGATGCGCTCGACCGAGACTCGCTGATCCGCGCAACGCAAGGCGTCGACATCATCTTCAACGGCCTGAACCCGATCTACACCGACTGGGGCAAATGCCTGCCGATGGCCGAGAACGTCACGGCCGCTTGCCGCGCTAACGGCGCGCTTCATCTGTTCCCCGGCACCGTCTACAATTACGGCTCGCCGATGCCTCGCGTGATCACGGAAGACACGCCTTTCCGGCCGACGACCGAGAAGGGCCGCATCCGCGTCGCGATGGAGGATCTGTTTCGCCGCGAGGCCGAGGCCGGCCGCGTGCGCACCATTCTGCTCAGGGCCGGCGACTTCTTCGGCGGCACCGGCAGCGGCTCCTGGTTCGACCTGGTCGTTGCCGCCAAGATGGAGAAGGGCATCTACACCGCGCCCGGCCCGGCCGACCTCGTCCATGAATGGGCCTATCTGCCCGACTTCGCCGTGGCCTTCGTCGGCCTGGCGCGCAATCTGGACAAGCTCGGCTTCTATGAGGCGCTCAACTTCCCCGGCCATGCCGTCACCGACCTCGATATCAAGGCAGCGGCCGAGAATCCGCTCGGGCGCAAGCTGAAGCTCGGCTTCATGCCCTGGTGGGTGCTACGCGCTGGCAGCCCGTTCGTGGCGATGTGGCGTGAGATCGTCTCGATGTCCTACCTTCGTTTCGAGGAGCACCGGCTGGTCTCGACACGGCTGGAGAAGATCATTGGCGAAATCCCACACACCCCGCTCGATCAGGCGGTGAAGGAAGCCATGCGGGACATCGGCATTGCCGTCGCGCCCGCCCCACGCGCGGCCGCCTGATTTGAGCTGACAACGACCGAGCCGTGACATGGCTCGGTCGCATAAGGATCAGATCCTGCCCATCAGCAGCAGGATCAAAAGCACCACCAGGATGACGCCGACGATGCCCGAAGGGCCGTAGCCCCAGGAGCGCGAATGCGGCCATGCCGGCACGGCGCCGATCAGGATGAGGATGAGAATAATGACGAGAAGTGTGCTGATCGTCATGAGAAAGCCCTCGCCGTGAGGTGAAGTTATGCCGGAACAATGCAAAAGGCCGCCCGGTTGTTCCCCGGGCGGCCTTTATCTTGCTGGTTGAGTTGACTTATTCGGCAGCTTTCTGGAAGGCGATTGCCGGCTCGGCGCCTGCACTGTGGTCGGCAACGGTCGTTGAAACCTTGCCCTTGCCGCGCCGGAACAGCCGCCCGAAAAACGCGTTGAAGCGGCTATCCTTGCTGCGCGTGAACACCATCAGCATCGACGGCGTCACCACCAGCGTCAGCAAGGTGGCGAAGGAGAGGCCGAAGACGATCGCCGACGACAGCGAAATCCACCACTGCGTCGACGGCGCGTTGATCGTCGTCTCGTGATGGAAGATTTCGAGGCCAAGGCCGAAGGCGATCGGCAGCACGCCGAGGATGGCCGACACCGCCGTCAACACCACCGGACGGGCACGCTCGCGGCAGGTCTGCAGCACCGCGTCCATCTTGTCCCAGCCTTCCTCGCGCAGCCGGTCGTAGGTGTCGATCAGCACGATGTTGTTGTTCACCACCACGCCGGCCAGCGCGATGACGCCGATGCCGGACATGACGATTCCGAAGGCCTCGCCCGTCAGAAGCAGCCCGAGGAACACACCGACCGTCGCCATGACCACGCAGGACAGCACCAGCCAGACGCTGGTGAACTTGTTGAACTGCATGAGCAGCACCAGGAAGATCAGGAAGATCGCCGCGCCGAAGGCCTTACTGAGGAAGGCGCCGGCCTCGGCGCTGTCCTCGTTGGAGCCGGCGAGCTTCCAGCGGATGCCACTGCCGAGATCCATCTCGGAGACGGCCTTGGTGACCTCCTGCTGCACCGCCGCGACCTGCGCGCCGGCGCTGACATTGGCTTGCACCACCACTGTTCGCGCGCCGTCGATGCGGTTGAGGATGCCGACCGTCGGCTCGGGCTTGCGCACGACGAAGTTCGAGATCGGCACCGACCCTTGCGAGGTCTGCACTCTCAACTCATCGAGCGTCGACAGCGTGCGCCGGTCCTCGGGTAGCCGCAGCCTGATGTCGACCGCGTCGTCCGCCCCGGCGGGCCGGTATTCCGAGAGCTTCAAGCCGTTGGTCACCAGCTGCACCACCGTTCCGACCGAGGTCGGGCTGATGCCGTATTGCGCCGCCTTGGCGCGGTCGACCTCGAGCGCCCAGTCGACGCCGGGCGGCGGCAGGCCGTCCGAAATGTCGATGACGTTGGGTATCTTGGCGATCCGCGCCGCCACCGCGCGTGCCTTGTCGTCGAGGCCCTTGGGGTCGGCGGCCGAAAGCCTGATCTGGATCGGCTTGCCGGTCGGCGGGCCTGCCTCCGGCACACGCACTTCGACATCGACGCCGGGAATGCCTGCCATGACGCCGCGCAGATCGCTGAGGATCTGGTTGGCCGACTTGCGCTCGCGCCAGTCGACGAACTCGTACTGGATGACGCCGACGACATCTTCGGGGATATCCTGGCCGCCGCCCTGCGTCTTGCCGGCGCGCGTGTAGACCGACTTGACGCCCGGCCAGCCGAGCAGCCGGTTCTCCGCTTCCTTGGTGGCGGCGTCCATCTCGGCCAGCGAAAGATTGCCGCGCGCATGCACGTAGAGCAGGCCGTAATCCGGCTCGACGCTGGGGAAGAACTCGACGCCGGCGCCGTATTTCGAGTAGGCGAAGCCGACGCCGACCAAAAGGCCGACGGTGAGCAGGATGACGGTGATCGGGAAGCGCACCGCCTGCTTGACCAGCGCCATGTACCAGCCGTCGCGGTTCTCGTCCTCGTGATGCTTGGGCGCCTTGGCGAAGATGGCGCCCAGCGTCGGCGCGAACACCAGCGCATAGAGCATCGAGGCCGACAGCGTCACGATCAGCGTGATCGGCATGTATTTCATGAAGTCGCCGATGATGCCAGGCCAGAACAAGAGCGGCGAGAACGCGGCGATGCGCGTCATCGTCGCGGCGATGACCGGGCCGGCCATGCGCCTTGCGGCCAGCGCGAAAGCATCCGCCTTCGGCATGCCCTCGCTCATGCGCCGTTCCGCGAATTCGGTGACGATGATGGCATCGTCGACCAGCATGCCGACCGCCAGGATGAGGCTGAACAGCACGATCATGTTGATCGTGTAGCCCATCATGGCGAGCAGAAGGATGCCGATCAGGAAGGACGACGGGATGGCGAGGCCAATCAGCAAGGAAGCGCGGCCTGACAAAGCGTAGAGGATGACGATGAACACCAGGATGACGGCGATCATCACGTGGTTCTGCAGGTCGCCGAGCAACTGGTTGACGAAGACCGACTTATCCTGCGTGTAGGTGACGTGCATGCCTTCCGGCATCGTCTTGATGAAGCTGTCGGACACTTCCCTGACGTGGTTCAGCGTGTCGATCAGATTGGCGCCGATTCGTTTCTTCACCTCAATGGCGATCGCCGGTTTGCCGTCAAGGCGCGTCACCGTCTCGGCATCCTTGAAGGTGGAGCGGATGGTGGCGACGTCCTTGGCCTGCACCACGGCATTTGGCGTGGCGACGACCGGCAGGTTGGCGACGTCCTCAGGCGTCTCGATCAGCGACGGCACCTTGACGGCGTATTTGCCTTCCGAGCCCTCGAGATTGCCGGCGGCGACCAGGCTGTTGGAGGCGCCGACGCCTTGCATGACCTGGTCGAGCTGCAGCCCGTAGGACGACAGCTTGACCGGATCGATGACCACTTCGACCAGATCGTCGCGGGCGCCCTGCAGCGAACCCTCCAGCACGCCAGGCACTTCCTCGATGCGGTCGCGCAGTTCGCGCGCCGCCGCCGTCAGCACGCGCTCCGGCACGTCGCCCGAAAGCGTCACGACTAGAACCGGAAATTCGGAAACGTTGACCTCGTTGACCGTCGGTTCCTCGGCGGCCTGCGGCAGATCGGCCTTGGCGTCCTGCACCTTGCTGCGCGTGTCCTGCAGCGCGGTCGCTAGATTGGTTTGCGGCTGGAACTCGACGAGCACGTAGCCGCCGCCCTGGAAGGCGGCCGAACGCATCTCCTTGAGGCCCTTGAGGTTCTTCAGCTTGCTTTCCATCGGGCGCAGAAGAAGGCGCTCGGAATCCTCCGGCGAGATGCCCTGGTAAATCAGGCTGATATACATCATCGGAATCGGAACGTCGGGCTCCGCTTCCTTCGGCGTCGACTGATAGGCGACCCAGCCCGCCACGAGCAGGAACAGCAGCGCGGATATTGTGAGGCGGGCGTTGTGGATGGCGAGTCTGACGATATCCATGACTTATGCCTGCTGTTGTCTTCGAGGAGCAGCGACCTAGCCGTCGCCGGGCAGCGCCCGGCGCCTGGCCGCGCTACTGCGTGCCGGCGGTGGCTTCGCCGATCAGCTTGTTGATTGTTGCCTGGTCGGCCTCGACCGGCTTGACCGCGTCGCCTTCCTTTACCAGCTCCTGGCCGGCGACGATGATGCGGGCGTCCTGCGGAATGCCGCCCAGCACCAGCCCGTTCGGCGTGTCGTCGACGAGATCGATCGGATAGAACGCCACCTTGTTGTCCTTGCCGACGGCGCGGATGCCAAGGTCGCCCTTGTCGCCCAGCGTCACCACCGAACGCGGCAGCATGACCGCATCGGTCGGCTGCGCGCTGAGCGTGATTTCGGCCGTCATGCCGGCGGGGATGGCGCCATCGGCATTGGGGATCGCCACCTCGACGCGGAAGGTTCGGGTCTGCGATGAGGCGTCGCGGCTGATGTAGCGAACCGTGCCGGTCACCTTCTGGTCGTTGACCAGGCGCACATTGGCCTCGTCGCCGATCTTGATGTAACGCAGGTCGCGCTCGCTGACCTCGCCGCGCGCGATCACCGGGTCGAGCTTGAGGATGGTCGCCACCTCGCCGCCCTGCATCACCGAGCTGCCGAGTTCCACCGGAATGCGGTCGATGACGCCATCGAACGGCGCCTTGACCTCGTTGCGGTCGAGCTCGGCTTGCGCGGTCTCCAGCTGGGATTGCGCGGACGTCAGGTTCGAGCGCGCGGTGTCGAGCTGCAGTGCGGGCAGATTGCCGGTTTTCATCAGCCGCAGGGCCGCTTCCAGTTCGGCCTGGCGCTGCACCAGAAGCTGCTTGGCGTTGTCGACGTTGGAGATCTTCTCCTCGGCCGCCAGCATCAGCACCAGGTCGCCGGTCTTGACGCGCTGGCCCTGCTTGACCGGCAGCTGGTCGATGACACCGGCGACACGCGTCGCCAGCACCGCCCGCTTGTCGGCCTCCGTCAGCCCCGAGATTCGTATCGCCCGCGCATAGGTCTTGCGCGGCGGCGTCACCACCGCGACGGTGCGCAGCGGCGCCTTCGGCTCGGCGTCAGCCGTCTTCGGTGCTCCGACCTCGGGCTGCGTTGCCTTTGGGGCGTCTCCCGCCTTCGGATTGTCGGCGGCGGCGCTGCCCACGGATGAAAACTCTCCCGTTCCCATCCAGGCTGCGAATCCAATGAGCACAACAATGGCTGCAAGCTTGTGAAACCTGATTTTCGGCATCGTCGTTTTCCACTGCGGGGTTCGGCCAGGCCGCTTTTTTAAATGCGGGCGCGTCGCCGATATGGGTGCGCGCAAGGCCCTATTCAATTTGCCGTGATCGGCGAAGCGCCGCTTCTACCTCAAAGTTGCAACGCAAAATAGTCAGAAAGTTTGATGGATCATTGCGCTGCCGGACAGGGCGCGCCCGCCGCCATCCAGTTCTCGATCGCATTGTATGTCTCCTTTGCCGAGCCTGGGGCCGGCTCTCGATCAGCCCCCGGCGCCCAGCCCCAGGCGACCAGCTTGTCGTCGCGAACATGCAGCGCCACATCCTGCAGGCTGCGCCCGCCATTGCGGGCAGGGTCCTTGATCTGGGCGCAGATTTCAGCCGAGGATTTTCCGAACCAGACCATCTCGGCCGGCGCCAGGTGCCAGTTCTCGGCTCCCGGCGGCCCGTGCAATGCCTTGGAATTACTGGAGAAATGGCAGGTCGTGCAGCGCAGGCCCGGATTGCCGAAGCCGGAGCCGTCGCTCCCGCGCTGAACGTTGAAGCCATGCACGCGGGTGCCGCCATAATGCGCGCCCGACCAGCGCGGGCGGTCATCGGCGACATGGCAATCGGCGCAGCGCGGATGCGAGAATACCTTATAGACCTTGTCCCATTCGGGCAGCCCTCTGGCTGCATCGACCTTCACCGGCGCCGGCGATTGGCTCTCCTGAGCGGCTGCGAAAGGTGCCGCCAAGAACATGATGGCAGCAGGCGTCAGCATGATATGAAGCTTCCTCATGCGAAGGCCACCGCTTTGGACAACGGCAACCTACGGATGCGCTTACCGGTCAGCGCGAAGATGGCATTGGCGAGCGCCGGCGCCGCCGGCGGCGTGCCGACCTCGCCGACGCCGCCCATCTTGTGGAAATTCTCCAGCACCGCGACCTCGAACACCGGACACTGGAAGATGCGCATGGCGTCGAAATCGTGGAAATTCGACTGCTCGACCATGCCGTCGGCGAAGGTGATTTCCTGGCCCATCGCCGCCGACAGGCCGTAGATGGCGGCGGAGATGAGCTGCGCCTTGATGATGTCGGGATCGAGCGCGGTACCAACATCGGCAGCGATCCACACCTTCTCGATG
>NZ_RZSG01001049.1:0-1727 GCF_003997725.1 Mesorhizobium sp. M4A.F.Ca.ET.050.02.1.1 | reverse complement strand
GAGTGAAGCCGTGCTTGACGTCAGTGATCTCGAGGCCGGCTACGAGCCTGGGGTGCCGATCGTGCGCGGCGCCTCGATCACTGTCAACAAGGGCGAGATCGTCGTCGTCCTCGGGCCGAACGGCGCCGGGAAGTCGAGCCTGATCAAGGCCGTCGCCGGCCTTGTTCCGATCAGCCGGGGCAAGGTGCTGCTCGATGGCAAGGACATCACCGCGGCGCCGGCGCACACCATGGTCCGCCTCGGCCTTGCCTTTGTGCCGCAGACCGAAAACGTCTTTCCAATGATGTCGGTGGAGGACAATCTGAAGGTCTCCTGCGGCATTTTCGAGCGGCGCGAGGCGCCGGGCCGTGTCGAAGAGATGTACGCCATGTTCCCCGACTTGGCGCGCCAGCGCCGAGCCGCGGCCGGCAATCTTTCCGGCGGGCAACGGCAAATGCTGGCCGTGGCGCGAGCGCTGATCGTCCATCCCAAGGTGCTGGTGCTCGATGAGCCGTCGGCCGGCCTGTCGCCGAAATTCGTGTCGATGGTGTTCGAAATGCTTTCGGCCATTCGCAAGTCCGGCGTCACCATCCTGCTGGTCGAACAGAACGCCAAGGCAGCGCTCGCCATCGGCGACCGCGCCTATGTGCTGGTCGAGGGCAAGGATCGCCATGAGGGCGTTGCCTCCGAACTATGGAACGATCCGGTTGTGGCCGAGCTCTATCTCGGCCAGCGCCCTCTCAGCACAAAGAAGACGGGGCACGCCGAGAACGGAGGCGCGGCATGAGTCTGCAATTTGTCGTCGACGGGTTGCTGACCGGCTCGATGATCGGCCTCGGAGCGATAGGCGTGACGCTGACCTACTCCATTCTGCGCTTCTCCAATTTTGCCCATGGCGACTTCATGGCCTGGGGCACCTATGCGACGCTCGCCGTCGTCAGCGCCATCGGCGCGACCTTCGGCAAGGTGGCGCCGATCGCGCCCCTCTCCTTCGGCTGGCCACTCCTGGTCGCACTTGTTGTCGGCATGGCCTTCACAGCGCTGCTGGCACTGCTCCTCGACAAGGTGCTGTTTTCGCGGCTGCGCGCGCAGGGCCAGGCGATCATCGTGGTGATGGCGAGCTTCGGCGCCTCGATGGCGCTGCGCAGCCTGCTCGAATTCACCTTCAGCTCGCGGCCGACCTATTTCAGCCGGGCGATCCAGATCGCCATGCCGGTCGGCTTCGGTATCCGCATCACGCCCGACCAGATCGCCTTGCTATTGCTGACCATCGTGCTGGTTCTCGGCGTGCATCTCCTGATGACGCGCACCCAGATCGGGCGCGCCATGCAGGCGCTCAGCCAGAATGCAGCTCTTGCCCGCATCGTCGGCATCGACGTCGCCGGCGTGGTGCGCGTCACCTGGATCCTTGGTGCGGCCCTTGCCTGCGTGGCCGGCGTGATGATCGGCATTTTGGTGCAGATCCGCCCCTTCATGGGTTTCGACATGCTGCTGCCGATGTTTGCCGCCGCCATCCTCGGCGGCATCGGCAGCATTCCGGGCGCAGTGCTCGGCGGCCTGATTATCGGAATCGCCGAAGCCGGGGCGGTGCAATTGATCGGCGCCGAATGGCGCGCCGCCGTGTCCTTCATCATCCTGATGGCGGTGCTTTTCGTGGGCCGATCGGCCTTTTCGGAGTTCGGGAGAGATGATCGACCTCGTAGGCTACGGCGCATTCTTCCTGACCACCGCGCTGATCTTCTCGCTGG
>NZ_RZSG01001048.1:0-1728 GCF_003997725.1 Mesorhizobium sp. M4A.F.Ca.ET.050.02.1.1 | reverse complement strand
GCACTGGTGGTGCAGATCGCCCTGATCAACGCCTTCAACCGCCTCAACGCCGCCACCGAGCAACCTGTCGGCGCGTGGGGGTGAGGGCGATTACTGGCGCAGCACCGTGTTCTTGGCGCCTTGCTCGACCTGGTCGATGACCAGCAGCTTCACCGGACTGTCGCCGATATTGGTGGCCTGGTGCCACTGGCCGATCATCTCGACGATGAAATCGCCGGTCTTGTAGGTGTTGCTGTTGCCGGTCTCGACATTGGTCACCTTGAGCGTCCCGGCCTCGACATAGGCGTAGCGCGGAAACGGATGCTTGTGGACCGGCAAGGTCGCGCCGACGGCGATCTCGAAGGTCGAAACGATGACCTCGACATTCTTCTGCGGCAGCGTGATCGGCTGGCCGGACGCCGTTTCCGTGCGATCGGCGAGCGGGGTCACGACGACAGGGTTTGCGCCGCTGTCCAGAGCGTTGGCGGCGGTTGCGGACAGCGCGACGGTCAGCAGCGCCGATGCCAGGACGTTTCGCATGATTCCTCCTCGGGTCTGGCAGACCATGGCGCGACGTGCGTGCGGGCGCAAGATTCGATGACAGTCCGCGCGCCACATCAGCATGACTGACGGCACGGGCTGTCGTGGCCGCAGCGGTGAGGAGTGCGAAAATGCGAGAATTGCGCGTCAGCCGCCGCTTCGGCTCATTCTGAGAGCCCTTCAACGCTTCATGAGGTCACGGTTGAACCGGATCTCGTGGCCGTACGAGCCGCTCGGCAGGTCAGCGGCCGCCTGCCGGAAGCTGTCTTCTATCCGTGTTGTGTAACGGCCTTCATTCTCCAGCCTGTCCCACAGGACAAAGCAGACTGCCAAGGCGATCACAATGAGCACCGGTCGCATCGGAAAATCTCCCTGAAGAGCTCCCGACAAAGCGCCTTGCATGATGATCCTGGTTTGGTCGAAATACAAGCGATTGCTAATATATAATGCCAACGCCTGCCGCACGCCTCTCAAATGGAGCGGCGGAATTTGTGACGAGCAGGTTACCGCGCTAGCCGGCGATGGCCATGCCAATGGCAATTCCCAGCCCGATGGCGATACCCATCAGGAGCTTGCCGGCGAGGTTGAGCGCGATAGCGCGGCCAACGGCGCGCACGTTGCTGCGGGGCTGTGCCACAGCCCTGGTCAGGTCGTCGAAAGTCGCTTCCACGGTTGCCACCCTGCGATCTTTTGAGGGTAGCCTAAATCATATCTCGGGTTATGTGAATCCCCATTTTGCTCTATGGCGGCGGCAAGCCACCGGCTGGCGCCACGAGGTGCATCTCCGCCCAGGACAGGCCCAGCCGCAACACCCGTTCAGCGCCCGCTCAGCGCCCGCTCAGGCGGCGCGCGGTGGCCGGCCCGGGCCCGCGCATATAGTGGAGTTCCGGCCGGTAGCGTGGCGCGACGAACTCGCGAAAGGCCAATGCCAAGCGGGTGAGGGCCATGCCCAGGGCCGTGACCAGGACCATCGTGGGAAGGCCGAACAGAAGTTTGTGCGACATCATTGTCCCAACCTCATATGCCGGTGTCGATAGGAACAGCGTCTTTGCGCCGGCATGCCTGAAGCTGTGGCAGCAAGAACCGTGCCACGCCTGCCCGGCGCGCGATTTGCCGCCTGAACCGAGGCGCGCAGGCGTCTCATAATGGGTCATTTGCTGCTGGCACCACAATTGCAACGTCAGCAGTGCCGGGTGTTGGGACCGGCAC
>NZ_RZSG01001047.1:0-1730 GCF_003997725.1 Mesorhizobium sp. M4A.F.Ca.ET.050.02.1.1 | reverse complement strand
ATATAGGCCCTGATCTCCTCGGCCTCGCGCTCGACATCCTCGATGCGACGCTTGACGACGTCGCCGATCGACACGATGCCGTAGAGCAGGCCATCCTTTTCCACCGGCAGATGGCGGAAGCGACCCTTGGTCATGATCTCCATCACCTCGTTGACGGTGTGGTTCTCGTTGCAGATCTTCACCTTCGGCGTCATCGCCGAACGTACCGCGATGTCGAGCGCCGCGGCACCTTCCTTGGCCAGCACGCGCACGATGTCGCGCTCGGAGAGGATGCCGACGATCTTATGGTCGCCATTGGTGATGACCAGCGCGCCGATCCTGTGTTCGGTCAGGATGCGGATGGCCTCGCTCAGCTTTTCGTTCGGCCCGAGCGTCAACACGTCATGGCCCTTCTTCTCGAGAATTGCCTTAACAGTCATGGCGTCCTCCTCAGCTTGTTGCTTGCCGGTTCCTGCCCTGACCGGCATTCACGTTCCGGTGAACATGGTGCGCCGTGATTGTTTGCATTTCAAGTGCGGCGCGGCTCACTCCAGCGGCCGGCGGCGGTCGAAAGCGCGCACGCCGAAGAAGCCGGCGACAAAGCCGCCAATATGCGCCTCCCAGGCGATCTGTCCGTCGACGCCTGGAGCAAAGCCTATCAGGCCGGTGACGAGGTTGATCACCATCCAGACACCAAGGAAAGTGACGACGCCGCGCGAGCGGAACACCTCCGTCATCGGCAAGGGCGCGCCGGCAAAGGCGCCTCTGCCCGACGAACGGTCGATGCGGAAGGCGAAGCGCGCCGCCGCCCCCATCATGCCGGAAATCGCGCCCGAAGCGCCGACCAGCGGCGCCTCGCCGAGCGGGTGCAGGACATAGAACAATGCCACCGCCGCAAGCCCCGTCACCGCAAAGAACAGCGCGAAGCGAAGCGCGCCGAATCGGTTCGCCAGCGGCGAGCCGAACGCCGCCAGCCACACCATGTTGATCAGGAGATGCGCCCAGCCGCCATGCAGGAACGCATAGGTGAAGGGGCTGGTGAAGGCATAAACCTCGAGGTCATAACGGCCGGAATGGCGGATCGGGATGAACGCCGCCCGCACCAGCAGGGCGAAATCCTGGTCGTCGGTCAGTAGGTAGACGCGCACCAGGTGAACGGCAATGCAGATGCCGATCACCGCCAGCACCACCGACGGCAGGTTGAACACCGGTTCGCGGCGCGGTTCCGGCGCATCGTCCTGCTGTTCGATTTCCGAAGGGCTAACCGGCTCGCTCATTGACAAAGCATCCTGGGATTCGATCGGCGAGCTTTAGAGCAAGGGCGCCCGGGTTGAAACAATTCTGTTTCCCAAAGCGTGCGGCCGCAGCCTCGCCGTCATTTGCTAAGAACCAGAAGGGAGACAAAGTGGAAATGCTCTGGCGTTCGCGAAACTCGCAACGCGCGTTCTCGGAAGCAGCAAGACCCCTCCCTAGAATGCGGCCGATTTCAAAGGGGTCTCCACATGATCAAGCATATCCTCTCGTTGGCTCTCGCCGCCGGCGTCGCAGCTTGGTCTCCGAGACGCTGACAAGCGCCCCAACCGGCCGGCAAGCAATCCAGTCGACCAACGTGTTCGTCGATGCCAATGGCATCGTCTATTCGCCGGACTACAATGCCGGGCTGGCGACCATGGAATATGACAGGTGACAAAGGCGACTATCACCCTCCGCCCCCAGCGCACCGCCATCAGCCCGAAGCTCACGCCCCTTGC
>NZ_RZSG01001046.1:0-1741 GCF_003997725.1 Mesorhizobium sp. M4A.F.Ca.ET.050.02.1.1 | reverse complement strand
ATCTGTGGCAGGCGCTTGCGCGTGCGGGATACGCGACCAGGGGCGTCGGCAAGCTCCACTTCCAGCCGCTGCTTGCGCCCGCCGAACGCGACATGCCGGAATCGCTCGCCTATTGGGAAAGGCCCGGCAGCGAGGACTGGAACGGCCCCTATTTCGGCTTCGACGGCGTCGACCTCGTCATGGGCGAGGCCAATGAATCCACCCGCGCCGGTCACTACGCGGCCTGGCTCAGGCGGAACCATCCCGAGGTGGTGGACCTCTACGAGCCGGAAGCGGACGGAGAGAGCCGGGCCGACGACCTGAAGGAAGTGTGGAAAAGTGCGGTGCCGCCGGAACTGCACTACACCAGCTGGATCGCTGACCGGGCCATTGACTTCATCGAACGCCAGGGCAGACGGTCGGAGCCGTTCGGCCTGTTCGTCTCGTTTCCGGACCCGCATCACCCGTTTTCTCCTCCCCGGCCCTATTGCGACCTGTTCCGGCCGGAGCGGATGCCGAGGCCGGCCATCCGAGCGGGCGAGTTGGAGCGCATGCCGGCCTATCTCGGCGAAGGCGACGATCCACGTAAGGAGCCTTACATCGCCAGCGGCGAGCCGCCGCGCGAACAGGGTTTCCTGGTGCGCACCGACGCTATTTCCGGCGCGACGCTGGCCACCGCGATCGCCCACACACATGGCATGATCCAGATGATCGACGATGCCGTCGGGCGGCTGCTGGAGGCGCTGGCCGACGCCGGCGTGCTGGAGAACACCTATGTCCTGTTTACTGCCGATCACGGCGAACTGTTGGGTGACCACGGACTGTTGCGCAAGGGGCCGCCACCCTATCGCCAGTTGCTGCAGGTGCCGCTCGTGCTGTGCGGCCCGGGAATTCCCGCCGGCACCAGCCTCGATGCACTCACCAGCCATCTCGACCTGTTCCCGACGGTCGCGTCGCTGCTCGGCCTGCCGGCGCCTACCTCCGACGGCGTCGACCTCACGCCGCTAATCGACGGGCGGGCGAGTGACGTGCGTGATTTCCTGTTCGCCGAATACCATCCCCGCCGGGATCAATGCCTCTACAACCAGTCGATCATTTCCAGGGAGTGGCGGTTCACCCGCTACCCGAACCAGCCGGCATGGGGCGAGCTTTTCGATCTTCGTGAAGATCCCTGGGAGCATTGGAATCTGTTCGCAGAGAAAGGCTTCAGCGACCGGGCGCACACGCTGAATGCGGTTCTCGATCAAAGGCTGCCGCCGCGGCCGCTGATACCGAATGAAGTTCTCGGCGCCTACTGAACCAGCAAAGGGGGAATGACATGCACGATCAGATCACGTCCTTGATCCAGGGCGGCATGGACCGCCGCCGCTTCCTGCAGACCGCGGCCGTCACGGCGCTCGCCACGGCGGCGTTCCCACGTGCTGGCCTTGCCGAGGCGCCGCGCAAGGGCGGCGTGCTGCGCCTGGGCCTCAACGGCGGCAGCTCCGCCGACACGTTCGATCCGACGCAGCTGATCGGCACCTTCTCCATCAATGTCTCGCGCCAGGTCTACAACACGCTGGTCGAGATCGGCGACGACGGCAAGCCGGCGCCGGAACTGGCCGCAAGCTGGGAAACCAGCGACGGCAACAAGCGCTGGATCCTCAACCTGAGGCCCGGCGTGCAGTTCCACAACGGCAAGGCCTTCGACGCCGAGGACGTCAAATATTCGCTCGGGCTGCATCTCGGCGAGAAGACCAAGTCGAAGGCGAAGGGCCTGGTC
>NZ_RZSG01001045.1:0-1744 GCF_003997725.1 Mesorhizobium sp. M4A.F.Ca.ET.050.02.1.1 | reverse complement strand
GCATCATCGCCGAGCCCGAGCCGACCGCCATCCGGCGTGCCGTCGAGACCTTGCGCGACCGCGCCATTCCGCGCGAGGAGATTCGCGGCCGCCGATGCTCGGCGTCGAGACGATCGGCAAGCCGGCCAGCAAGTACTCCATACTGGAGTACATTGCCCCCTCCACCGCCGACAGACAGAGCCCGACCGCGGCCTGGTTGTAAACATGGTTGACCTCGTCCGGCGAAAGTCGCCCGGCCAGATCGTCGACGAGCGGATTGGCGATCCGGTGCAGCGGCGACTGCGCCTGTAGGCGCCGAATGAAGGCGCGGTCGCCGGCCGGAGGCAATTCCCCGATCGAAGATGTCACATGGACCAGCCTCTCGATTTCAAACGCGAGGTAATGCCGCTTAGTGTGTGAGATACGGCCATTGTAGACGGCATCGTATTCGACCGACACGTCCGGCAGCGGTCGGAAGATGTCCTCCGAGATCATCAGATTGTGATTGGAGAAGATCGCATTGCCGCCTACGCTCGCAATCAAGCGGCGTTCCTCCTCGGTGTTGCAGAGGAAGATCAGCTCATGGTTGGGGCAGGCCCAGGCAAACCAGGCGAGGTCCCTGCCGATCTGATCGATGACGGCGGGCCTCTCCAGGGTCCAGTTCGGCATCAGCAGGAAAGTGGCGCGCCGCGATGCCAGGCGACGGGAAAGGGCGGCAAGCGCATAAAGCGGGCGGCGCCCGCCGACTGGCACGTAGAGGATCAGCGGATCGCGATTGAAGATGTGGACGGGGATGTCGATGCCGCCATCGAGATCGGATAACGGCCCGCGTGCAGGAAGAACGAAAGGAAACCTTGTCCGCAGCCATGCCTTTACCTTGGTTCTGGTGCGATTGGCGCGGTTGGTGGCAAGAAGCCGCACACGCCTGAGCGGCGAGCCGGCAGGACCGACCATCTCCTCGAACGTCTCGTGTCCGTCCTGCTTCATTGCCCCTATCCGCCTGTAATGCCGATCCCCGGGCGTGATCAGTATTCGCGATCGCGGCTTCAGGCAATGTGCTCATCCCGTGGCGGTTTCCCCCGCTTTTCAAGCCGCCGGCATTAAACCACGCGAGCTGTTCTGCTAGCGTGCCGGCATGGATATGCGCACCCCGACCGAACTCAACGCCCCCGAGGCGACCACGCCGATGCCCTTCGGCGGCGCCGTCACGCCGATGATGGAGCAGTATATCGAGATCAAGGCGGCGAACCCGGATTCGCTCCTGTTCTACCGCATGGGCGATTTCTACGAGCTGTTCTTCGACGACGCCGAGAAGGCAAGCCGGGCGCTCGGCATCGTGCTGACGCGGCGCGGCAAGCATCAGGGCCATGACATTCCGATGTGCGGCGTGCCGGTGCATGCGGCGGATGACTATCTGCAGAAGCTAATCGCGCAAGGCTTCCGCGTCGCCGTCTGCGAGCAGACCGAGGACCCGACGGAGGCCAAGAAGCGCGGCTCGAAATCGGTGGTGCGGCGCGACGTGGTGCGGCTGGTGACGCCCGGCACCATCACCGAGGACAAATTGCTGGCGCCGTCGGAATCGAGTTTCTTGATGGCGCTCGGACGCGTGAAGGGAGGCAGCAGCGATCATGCCTTCGCGCTGGCCTGGATCGAGATCTCGACCGGGGTCTTCCGCGTCGCCGAGACCACCGCCGACCGGCTGCTCGCCGACATCTTCCGCGTCGATCCGCGCGAGCTGATCGTCGCCGAGCCGGTGTTTTACGAC
>NZ_RZSG01001044.1:0-1756 GCF_003997725.1 Mesorhizobium sp. M4A.F.Ca.ET.050.02.1.1 | reverse complement strand
GTTCCAGGTGGACACGGGATGCAGGCCGACATCGGCGCCGAAGCCGACCGACGCCATCGGCTGGCATTTGGTGAAGATCTCGGCGTCCGGACCGATGCCCACTTCCAGATATTGCGACCAGGCGCCGCGCTGGATCAGCTTGGCCTTGATTTCCATCGCTTCCGGCGAGCCGGGCTTCAGCTTGGAGAGGTCGTGGCCGATCAGCCCGGCGATGTCGGCACGGATGGCATCGGCCTTCTCCGCCGAGCCACGCGCCTGTTCCTCGATGACGCGCTCGAGCAGGCTGACCACAAAGGTGACGCCGGAAGCCTTCACCGCCTGCAGGTCGGCGGGCGAGAGCAGGAAGGGCTTCTTCGCGTCGCGCTCTGCCTCGAAACTGTTGGCGGTGATGTCTTCAAGCGCGCCGATCGGCTTGCCCTTGGCGGAGCGAACATAGCCAGCCGGGTCTGGCAACTCGCAGAGGTCGCGCACGGTCGGCGCCGCGCTCGAGGTGATGTCGAAGACCATGCCGTCGCGCACCGTGACCACCAGCGGATAGGCCGTTTCGCTGGTCCTGGCGCGGCCGATGAAGAGGCCGTCGGCGGGCAGGCGGGTCGGGTCGGTCATGGCTTCGGTCCTCTCTTTGGCGCGCGGCACTTTCCCCGGATTTGGTCGAGACGTCCATCCCGCCAACGGGATCATTTGTGTGCCAGGGCGAGCGCGGTCCGCAGCCACGGGCCGGCTGGCACAATCGAACGCACTTTCAAATCCGTGAAATCAACAATAGGATTTTCACAAGCCCATTGCATCTCCCAGGTGATCCTTGCCCAAGCTGTTTTCGGACCCGATCTGGCAGAAGCCCAAGACGGTGTTCGCGTTGCAGCCGCAAACGCCAGCCGGGCCGATCGATGCGGTCATCGTCGGCGGCGGCATCATGGGCCTTTCTACCGCGCTCCATGCCGCGCGGCAGGATCTCGCCGTCCAGGTGCTGGAGGCCGGAGCGATCGGGGAGGGCGCCTCGGGTCTCAATGGCGGTCAGGTCATCCCCGGCCTGAAATACGATCCGGAATGGCTGGTCGAGCATTTCGGCAAGGAGCGCGGCGAGGCGCTGGTCAATTTTGCCGCCTCGACAGCCGATGCGGTGTTCGACCTGATCCGCGACGAGAAGCTGGCGGTGCCGTTCACCCGCAACGGCTGGATCCAAGCCGCGCACACCGAGACCGCTTTGACTGCGGCAGCAAACCGGGATCGCCAGTGGCGGGCACGTGGCGCCGACGTCGAACTGCTCAGCCAGGCCGAGATCGCGGCCATGACTGGCGCCCAGGGCTATCTCGGCGGCTGGCTCGACCGCCGCGCCGGCGTCGTCGATCCACTAGCCTATACGGTGGAACTGGCGCGGGTCACTGCTGCCGCTGGCGTCGGGATCGCCGAACGGCAGAAGGTGGTGAAGCTCGCCAAGGACGCCAGTCTCTGGCGGATCTCGACCGAAAGCGGCGCTGAGGTGCGGGCGAGGGCGGTCGTGCTTGCCACCAACGCCTACACCGATGGCGTTCTGCCTGGCCTCGCGCGGACCATCGTGCCGCTGCACTCCTTCCAGATCGCCACTGCGCCGCTGCCGGCCGATGTTGGCGCCGGCATCCTGCCGGGCGGGCAGGCGGTGTCGGACTCGCGCCGCATCCTCGTCTACTATCGCAGAAGCGCCGACGGTCGCCTGGTGCTCGGCGGGCGCGGGCGCATGGCGCTGCCCTCCAGCGCCGCGGACTGGGCGCATCTGGAA
>NZ_RZSG01001043.1:0-1760 GCF_003997725.1 Mesorhizobium sp. M4A.F.Ca.ET.050.02.1.1 | reverse complement strand
CCAGGACCGGATGGCATCGTGCATGGCGTTCGCATCGTTGTGGGGAGCTAGCGTGACTTCAGCGCGGCCGGCTCTGGCGCCCTCATGCGCGCTGGCGTGGATGAGTTCGTCGAGCACGACCAGATCGCCCTTCTGGGGCAAGGTCGTGAGCACGGCGAAATTGGCGACATAGCCGCCGCCGAAGAACAGGGCGCGCTCGGCGCCGAAGAACTTCGCGGCCTTGGCTTCGAGCGTCTCGTGCTCAGCGTCGTTGCCTCGCAGCAGCCGCGACCCTGTCGCCCCGACGGGCGTGCCTGCCGCGAGTGCCGCCGCGACCGCCTCGGCCATGCGCTTGCAGCGAGCGAGGCCGAGATAGTCGTTGGAGGCGAAGTCAAGACCCGAGCGGCTGCTCAACGTGCGCAGCCGGTCCTTGCGGGCAAGACCATTTAAGGTCGCCCTGTAGCGGTCGAGGAAGCCACTGCCGTTCACAAGGCCTCGCGCGCAAATGGCTTGATGCCCAGCCGGCGAAACAGCGCGCTGTCCTTGTCCTCAACGGGATTGTCGGCGGTCAGCAAGGTATCGCCGACGAAGATGGAGTTGGCGCCGGCGAAGAAGCACAGCGCCTGCATCTCGTCGCTCATCGCCGTGCGGCCGGCCGACAGCCGCACATGCGATTTCGGCATCATGATGCGGGCTAGCGCAATGGTGCGCACGAATTCGATCGGTTCGATGGGTTCAGCCTCGCCAAGCGGCGTGCCTTCGATCGGGACCAGCATGTTGATCGGCACGCTGTCGGGCGGCTCCGGCAGGTTGGCGAGCGTCACCAGCATGTCGATGCGGTCGGCCTTCTCCTCGCCCATGCCGACGATGCCGCCGCAGCAGACCTTCATGCCGCTGTCGCGGACATTGGCAAGTGTGTCCAGCCGCTCAGTGAAGGTCCGGGTCGAAATGACCTCGCTGTAGTAGCGCTCAGAGGTGTCGATGTTGTGGTTGTAGTAGTCGAGCCCGGCCTGCTTGAGCCGTTGCGCCTGATCGAGGTCGAGCATGCCGAGCGTCATGCAGGTCTCCATGCCGAGCGCCTTCACGCCCTCGACCATGGCGACCACGGCCTCCATGTCGCGCTCCTTGGGATTGCGCCAGGCGGCGCCCATGCAATAGCGCGTGGCGCCCGCGTCGCGCGCCTTCGTCGCCTCGGCGATGACGCGCTGGACCTCCATCAGCTTCGAGGCCTTGAGCCCGGACTGGTGATGCGAGGACTGGCTGCAGTAGCCGCAATCCTCGGGGCAGCCGCCGGTCTTGATCGAGAGCAGTCGCGACAGCTGCACCCGGTTGGGATCGAAATTCTCGCGATGGACGGTCTGGGCCCGGAAGAGCAGGTCGTTGAACGGGAGATCGTGGATAGCCTGGGCTTCCGCCCGGGTCCAGGGCGGATGGGCCCAACCGAGAGGGTCCGATGTCAGGTCCGGGCCAAGTTCCGCGTTCATTCCACCTCCATCAGCAAAAACGTTTGGGTATCAGCCAAGAAAACGGACCTCGGAGCCCGTCACGATCTGCCCACCAGCGCCGGCACGGGCAGGGGAGTGCGAGCTTCGTCGAGGGTGGAGAAGCTGTAGCCTCCGCCCGCATCGCGCTCGACCGAATAGGTCAGACGGTCGACGATCCGATTGTCCTTGTCGAAGGTCAGCACACGCGGTTTGAGCGCGGTGAGCTCCGCCTGGTCCACATAGACCGAGTTGCAGATGATGACCTGGTCGCCTGGCTGGCAGGTGCGGGCCGCGGCG
>NZ_RZSG01001042.1:0-1766 GCF_003997725.1 Mesorhizobium sp. M4A.F.Ca.ET.050.02.1.1 | reverse complement strand
GCTTGAGGAAATCCGCATGACGCGAGCTGGTCGAGGCCATGCCGAGCGGTCGGTAGAGCTTTTCCTCGGCCACGTCCTCCCAGGATTTGCCCGTCGGCATTGCGGCGGCGACGGCACCCTCGGTCAGTCCGAAATTGCTGTAGGAGTAGCCGGCGCGAAAGCTCGATGATGGCGGCACGAAGCGCAGGCGGTGCAGTATCTCGGCACGGTCGTAGCCGATGTCCTCGAGGTCGTCGCCGGCGGTGCCCGGAAGCCCGCTGCGGTGCGAAAACAGATCGCGGATGGTGAGTTGGCTGGTCGGATAGGCTTCGGCGAGGCGGAACGCCGGATCGAGGTCGGCGATCTTCGAATCCCAGGACACGATGCCGTCGCCGACCAGCGCCGCCACGACGGTGGCGGACACCGGCTTGGAGAGGGAAGCGATCTGGAACACCGTGTCGGCGTCCACGGTCTCCGGCTTGCCGGCCTCGCGATGACCAAAACCCTTGAGGAAGATCACCTTGTCGTCGTGGACGACGGCGATGGCGAGACCGGGCACGCCACCGTCGGCGACGGTGGCCTCGGCGAGCGCCTCGAGCTTCGCCAAGGCGGCAGCGATGCGCTCGGGTGTGACGGGATCGGCCGGCGCCACCTGCGGCCAAAGCGCCAGGACGGCGATGAAGGCCCCAATCGTCAAATGATAGAGATTGCGACCAAGCCGCATCACGCGCCTCCCTTCCCTGCATTCATCTCACGATTGTACAGGCGGGCGCCGGAGGGGCCAAGGGTTGCGCCCACCGCGAGCGTCGCGCCTCGGCCCCCTCACCTCTCGAACTTCCGGATCGCCTCGGCGGTCACCGGCGTGAAGAAATTGACGAGGTTGCCGTCGGGGTCGCGGAACAGCAGCGAGCGGTTGCCCCAGGGCATGGTGGTCGGCGCCTGCACCAGTGAGCCGGCGATGCGGTCGGCAAGCCGCCGGTAGTCGGCGTCGACATCGGCGACGCGGAACTCGATGATCGCCGTCTGGTTGGCCGCCGGTCGCGCGACATGGTCGCCACCGAAGAGCTGCAGCGTACGCGTGCTGCCGATGGCGAGCGTGCCGGCCTCGGTGGTCAGCTCGGCGAAATCGTCGGTGTAAAGCGTCAGCAGGGTGCCGGTCACCTCCTCATAGAAGGCGACCAGCCGCCTGACGTCGGCGGTGATGATGCGGGTCGAAACGAAATTCATGAGTTTTCTCCATCGGATAGCCGCGGAGTCTTCTCCGTCGGTGCCAGCGCCTGTTGAGGCGCCCTGTGCCGACTTGTGGACCAGGCCTGTTGCCAGCATAGTGGCAGCAGGAGACATGCCTTGCGCCGCGCCGACAGACTGTTCCAGATCATCCAGATCCTGCGACGCTCGACCGACCCGATCACCGCCAGCCGGATCGCCGAGGAGCTCGAGACCTCGCGCCGTTCGGTCTATCGCGACATCGCCGACCTCATCGGCCAGCGCGTGCCGATCCGGGGCGAAGCCGGCGTCGGCTACGTGCTGGACCGCGACTACGACATGCCGCCGCTGATGTTGACCCCGGACGAGCTTGAGGCGGCCGTGCTCGGCGCGCAATGGGTGGCCGACAAGGGCGATGCGGTGCTGGCGGGCGCGGCGCGCGACCTGATCGCCAAGATCGCCATCGCTGTGCCCGAGCGCCTGCGCCCGTTCGTCAGCCACCCCAGCGTCGGCGCGCCGCTCAGCCGGGCGAGCCTGCCCGACGGGCTCGATGTCGCGCGGGCACGCGCATCGATCCGCAC
>NZ_RZSG01001041.1:0-1780 GCF_003997725.1 Mesorhizobium sp. M4A.F.Ca.ET.050.02.1.1 | reverse complement strand
GCCATGCAGAGAGGCCGGAGGCGATCCTGCGGCAATGCAGAGCGCCACCCTCGGTCGAAAAATAGGCATAGCGGAATGAGCCCGGCTCCAGGAAAGGCCAGCGCTCGACCGCGGCGGCCGGGTCGAGCAACTCGAAGGGAAAGTTCCCCTCCTCCAGGCCTTCGCGGTATTCCTCGGCCTCGTCGCCGGGCTCACGCGAGATGCAGAGGAAACCCCTGGCATCGAGATGGCTCTCGCCGAGATCGGCCCACATCTCGTCCCAGGCGTCATACGCCTCCGTGATCAGCCTGCCATAGCCGGTGCCGGCGCGGTAGGCGCGACGGATGATGCGGTGATGGTCCCCCGATGCGGCAAGCGGGTTGGGGATCGGCCCCTGCTCGACGATCGAAACGCTGTGCCCGGCTTTGACAAGCGACCACGCCGTCGAAAGTCCGGCGATGCCGGCGCCGACCACGATCACATTCATCGAAACCATCCTTCCACAGCGGTCCCCGCTGGCTCAATTCATCGGGTTGCCGGGCGCCAAGATACGGTCTGGCACCGGGCTGGCAAGGCGCGCTAATGATCCAGCATGACCGATTTGATGCCGCCACCCGCCTACCTTGCCTTCGATCCCGCCGGCCGTCGCCTGCGGCTCGACCCGCACGAACCGGCCTTCTTCCTGAACCCGTACGACGCCTATGCCTTCCTGCAGGGCGCCGCGGACGCCTTCTTCTGGGAGGACTACGGTTTCTGGTGCTTTGGCGGCTTCGACGACGTCAACCGGCTCTTGCGCGACCGCCGCTTCGGCCGCCAGAACCCGGCCGGCATTCCCGACAGCCGCGGCGTCGGCCAGGACCGTTCGCATCTCGCCGCCTTCGACGGCATCGAGGCCAATTCGATGCTGGAACTGGAGCCGCCGGTCCACACCAGACTGCGGACGCTGGTCAACCGCGCCTTCGTCTCGCGCCAGGTCGAGCGGCTGCGGCCACGCGTCGAGGCGTTGGCCAACGAACTGATCGACAGCTTCGAGCCCGCCGGGGTCGACCTTCTGCCTGCCTTTGCGTCGCCCTTGCCGATCACCATCATCGCCGAAATGCTCGGCGTGCCGGTGGCGATGGCGCCGCAACTGCTCGACTGGTCGCACCAGATCGTCGCCATGTACATGCATGGCCGCACGCGCGAGACCGAGGAGACCGCCAACCGCGCCGCGCGCGACTTTTCCGATTTCCTGCGCGGGTACGTCGCCGAGCGGCGCAAGCAGCCGGGCGACGACCTGCTTTCGCTTCTGATTTCTGCGCAGGAGGACGGCCAGAAACTGTCCGAGGACGAACTGGTGTCATCGACCATTCTGCTGCTCAATGCCGGCCACGAAGCGACCGTGCACCAGACCGGCAATGCGGTGCGCGCGATCCTGGCGCAGGGCGGCGACCCCAGCCGCTTCTTCACCACGCCGGAGGCGACCGCGGCCACGGTCGAGGAATGCCTGCGCTTCGACGCGCCGCTGCATATGTTCCTGCGCTATGCCTATGAGGAGATCGAAGTCCAGCCAGGCATCGTGCTCAAGCCTGGCGACAAGATTGCGCTGCTGCTCGGCATGGCCAACCGCGACCCCTCCGCCTTCGCTGCGCCGCAGGCCTTCAATCCCGGCCGGGCCGACCAGAAGAACGTCTCCTTCGGCGCCGGCATCCATTTCTGCATCGGCGCGCCGCTGGCGCGGCTCGAACTGCAGGTCTCGCTGAAGACCCTGTTCGAGCGGCGGCCAAAGCTCCACCTCGCCGAGGAGCCGCGCTTCCGCGAC
>NZ_RZSG01001040.1:0-1784 GCF_003997725.1 Mesorhizobium sp. M4A.F.Ca.ET.050.02.1.1 | reverse complement strand
CCTATGAGCCGCGCGCCGCCGATCCGGTCGCCGAGGCGATCCAGCTTGCCGAAGCCAATGCCGCCGCGATGGCGCAGGCTCGCCCAGCGCCGACGGCGCATGCGGAAGAATTCCGTCCGCAGAGCAAGATCTTCCAGGCGCCACCCGCCCAGCCGCAGCCCATCGTCCAGCAGCAAGTGGTGCAGCCCGCGCCGCTCAGGGAGATGCCGCAGCCGGTTGCCGCCGCACCCCAGCGCATGCCGCGCGTCGAGGACTTTCCGCCGGTGGTGAAGGCCGAGGTGGAGGCCAAGAGCCGTCCGGCCGACCATGAGAACGGCGGTCCGATGGGGCTGCTGAAGCGCCTGACCAATGGGCTGACGCGCCGTGAGGAAGAGCCAGCCCGGCTGCAGCCGGCGCAGCCGCGCGAGCCGAAACTGCGCCAGGCGGCACCGGAAGTGCGCCGTCTAGCCAGCCAGGATCCGCAGCTCTACGCGCCGCGCCGCGGCCAGCTCGACGACCAGGGCCGGCTGACGCCGCAGAGCCGGGCCGTGCAGGACGACGACCAGCTGGAGATCCCGGCGTTCCTCCGCCGCCAGGCCAATTGACCGTTAACGGTTCGTAACAGTTGTTAACAGGCAGACAAGCGATTGTTTGCCTGTTAATATATTAAGTGCTGCAAAAACAAGGTGTTACAAACGCCTGCTTGCGTCCGATCGCGGTTACAGAGGGTAAGAAACCGTGATTTGGACTCTCCCGGCCGGACCATTATCTTCGCCCGAGCACTATCGGCTTGCCGGGATTCGGGGAGTTGGCCCTGCCTGCCGATCATATCAAGAGCCGCACGGTCTTGTTTATTTTGCCGCATGTATGCGCACGCCGGGTGATCCATCCGGCCGCAAAATACTCCAGGAAGCGATGAAGCGGACGCAGGCAGTATGGGCCATGGGGTTTGTCTTGCACGACTATCAGACGACACTAAAATCGCACGCGACGCTGACGGGTACAGGCGTCCATAGCGGCAAGCCTGTCACCATTCATTTTCTGCCCGCGGACGCCGATACCGGCGTTGTCTTCCAGCTTTCCAATGGCGGCGAGAGCCGTGAGTTTCGTGCGCTTGTCTCCGAAGTCGGTGCGACCGACCTCTGCACCATGCTCGGCGATCCGGCGGGTGAGCACATCGGCACCGTCGAACATCTGATGGCCGCGGTCTTTGGACTTGGCGTCGACAATCTGGTCATCGAAATCGACGGCCGTGAGGTTCCGATCCTCGACGGCAGCGCCGTGCCCTTTGTCGAAGCCTTCGACCAGGCGGGCATCGAGACGCTGCCGGTCAAGCGCCGCTACATCCGGGTGGTCAAGCCGGTCCGCATCGAGAATGGCGCCTCCTGGGCCGAGTTCAGGCCTTATGACGGCACGCGCTTCGAGATCGAGATTGATTTCGAGAGCCCGGCCATCGGCCGCCAGCTCTTCGCCTCCGACATCAATCCCGACATTTTCCGCCGCGACATCGCGCGCGCCCGCACTTTTGGGTTCATGAAGGATGTCGAGCGTCTCTGGGCCGCCGGCTACGCGCTCGGTGCGTCGCTGGAGAACTCGCTGGTGATCGGTGACGACAACCGCGTCATCAACATGGGCGGCCTTCGCTATGCCAACGAATTCGCGCGCCACAAGACGCTGGACGCCATGGGCGACCTGGCGCTCGCCGGCGCCCGCTTCATCGGGTGCTTCCGCTCCTATCGCGGCGGCCACAGGATGAATGCGGCGGCATTGCGTCGGCTTCTGTCCGACCGGTCTGCATTCTGTCT
>NZ_RZSG01000103.1:0-12015 GCF_003997725.1 Mesorhizobium sp. M4A.F.Ca.ET.050.02.1.1 | reverse complement strand
TAATATGTGTGATTATGTGTAATTCTTCAATGCCGGCGATCACCATCGGTTCAGCCTTCCTTCATCTCGGAAGGCGCGACGCGCCGGTAGAGCCCGCTCACCATGCCTTGCCAGGCATCGCTGCCGGAAGGTTTGAACTGCAGCCGCATGCGGTAGGTGTCGGCGCCTTCAAAAACGTAAGTCACCCGCGCGGCGCCGCGCGGCGACGACCGCTCCAGAACCAGCTCGCTGTCGTTCCACGTGCCTGTGGCCGGGGACGCCGGCACAAAGCCCATCGAATCGAACTGGTGCATGGTGACGAGGCTGTTCTGCTGGTCGAAGCCGAACACATTGTGCGAGCCGAACGAGATCGTCCCGTCGCGGCGCTGGCGATAGCGCTGCACCACGAACAGGCCGCCGAACTGCGCCTCGGCCATCACTTCCGAAGTCGCGGTGCCGGCATCGGTCCATTGCGTGCCCGCCACCTCTTCCTCGCCGCGCCACGCGCCGACCAGCGCCTGCAGGCGCTGGTGATCGGCCGAAAGCGAGGAGAAGGGCGACGCGTTCATGGCTCAGAGCCGCTTCAGATCGGTGACTGTGAGCTCACTCCGGGCATTGCCGGTGTTGAGCGTCGTCGCCGGCTCGAACATCAGCACCACAGGCTCGGAGGTCAGCGAACGCGGCCGGTGCTCGACGCCGCGCGGCACGACGATGAAGTCACCCTCGCCGAGCTCGACAGGCCCGTCGCGGAAATCGATGGCGATGCGCCCGCGCAATACGAGGAAGGCCTCGTCCTCATGGTCATGCGCATGCCAGTCGAAGGCGGCACCGAACTTGGCGACCTTGGCCTGGCTGTCATTGACGTCGCCGGCGACATGCGGATCGAAGACCTTGGCGATCTTTTGATCCGCCGCCTCGACCAGGTTTATCTTGCGCGGAGGCATGGGCTCGTTCCTGCGTTCGCAATGGCGGGGGCTTCAACGCGGCTCATTGTTGGCCAACCGCATCGTGGTGAGAATTCCGGCTGAATCGAAAAGCGCCGCTGTAGTTCTCGCCAACAGGAGGATCACCGATCGTCCATACAAGCCGGCATTTTCCGTCGTATCCGGTCGAAGCCAGGCAGTCCTTGGCGGCAAAATACCGAAGGTAGATCTTGTCTCCTGCGTCAGGGAAAATCTCTTCTTTCGGCAGCTCCACCAATCCCTGCGATTCCACGTAGTCGAAAAACGTCGACACGTGTCCGGTGCTACCAAAAACCTCGCAAACACCGACAAGCCTGTTTGCGTCAGGTCTCTCGGAACTCAACTTGACGAAGGGCGCCGAAAGACCTTTTGACGTATCTCGATTAAGGATTTTCACGCCGAAATTATCCGAACTGATCGAGAACCCGTTTTCCAACGCCAACTGTCCGCTTTTCGCCAGATCACCATCGGGAGCGATGCAAATTTGCTGATAGAGCACGACGGCATCCGAAATCTCTTCCGCATGCGACGGAACGGCCAGAAAGCCGAATCCGATTGCACACAGAAGGCGGCTCGGTTGCATCCGCTCAGCCCTTCACCGCCTTGACGATCTTCTTGGCCGCGTCGTCGAGGTCGTCGGCCGAGACGACGTTCAGGCCGCTTTCATTGATGATCTTCTTGCCCAGTTCGGCATTGGTGCCTTCCAGCCGCACCACCAGCGGCACCTTCAGCCCGACTTCCTTGACCGCGGCGATCACGCCTTCGGCGATGACGTCGCATTTCATGATGCCGCCGAAGATATTGATCAAAATGCCTTCGACCGCCGGATCCTTGGTGATGATCTTGAACGCCGCCGTCACCTTCTCCTTGGACGCGCCGCCGCCGACGTCGAGGAAGTTGGCGGGCTCCGCGCCGTAGAGCTTGATGATGTCCATCGTCGCCATGGCGAGGCCGGCGCCGTTGACCATGCAGCCGATATTGCCGTCGAGCGCGACATAGGCGAGGTCGTATTTCGACGCCTCGATCTCCTTCTCGTCCTCTTCGGTGGTGTCGCGCAATTCCATCACGTCGGGATGGCGGAACAGCGCGTTGTTGTCGAACGACACTTTCGCGTCGAGCACGCGCAGCCGGCCGTTCTTCATGACGATCAGCGGGTTGACCTCGAGCAGGCTCATGTCCTTCTCGACGAATGCCTTGTAGAGGATCGGGAACAGCGTGCCGCCGTCCTTGGCCGCGTCGCCGTCGAGCTTCAGCGCGCCGTTGAGCGTCTTGAGATCATCCGCCGTCACGCCCTTTTCCGGGTCGATGGCGACGGTGATGATCTTCTCCGGCGTGTCGTGCGCCACGGCCTCGATGTCCATGCCGCCCTCGGTCGAGACGACGAAGGCGATACGGCCGACCGAACGGTCGACCAGGATCGACAGGTAGAGTTCGCGATCGATATCGGCGCCGTCCTCGACATAGAGGCGGTTGACCTGCTTGCCGGCCGGGCCGGTCTGCTTGGTGACCAGCGTGTGGCCGAGCATCTCGTTGGCGTTGGCGACCACCTCGGCCACCGACTTCGCCAGCCGCACGCCGCCCTTGGCGTCGGGGGAAAGCTCCTTGAACTTGCCCTTGCCGCGACCGCCGGCATGGATCTGGCTCTTCACCACATAGAGCGGGCCGGGCAGCGCCTTGGCGGCGGCCTCGGCATCGCCGGCCTTCAGCACCGGCACGCCCTCGGCGACCGGCGCGCCGAACGACTTCAGCAGTGCCTTGCCCTGATATTCATGAATGTTCATGGCTTATCTCCGGATCAACTGCTGGCGGATCACTTCGAGGCGAGGTGCGGCGCGATCTTCACGCAGGCCTCGGTCAGGCCCTGCACCGTCGCCACCGAACTGTCGAACATCTTCTGCTCGCTCTTGTTGAGGTCAATCTCGATGACACGCTCGACACCGCCGGCGCCGATCACCACGGGAACGCCGACATAGGTGTTCTTCACTCCGTACTGGCCCGACAGGTGGGCCGCGCAGGGCAGCACGCGCTTCTTGTCCTTGAGGAAGGATTCGGCCATCGCGATCGCCGAAGCCGCCGGCGCGTAGTAGGCCGAGCCGGTCTTCAGCAGGCCGACGATCTCGGCACCGCCGTCGCGGGTGCGCTGCACGATCTGGTCGAGCTTTTCCTTCGAGGTCCAGCCCATCTTGACGAGGTCGGGCAGCGGAATGCCGGAGACCGTCGAATAGCGGATCATCGGCACCATCGAATCGCCGTGGCCGCCGAGCACGAAAGCGGTGACGTCCTCGACCGAGACCTTGAACTCCTCGGCCAGGAAATAGCGGAAGCGCGCGCTGTCGAGCACGCCGGCCATGCCGACGACATGGGTCTTGGGCAGGCCGGAGAACTTCTGCAGCGCCCACACCATGGCGTCGAGCGGGTTGGTGATGCAGATGACGAAGGCCTTCGGCGCGTATTTCTTCAGCCCGGCGCCGACCTGTTCCATGACCTTGAGGTTGATGCCGAGCAGGTCGTCGCGGCTCATGCCCGGCTTGCGCGGCACGCCGGCGGTGACGATGCAGACATCGGCGCCTTCGATGCCGGCATAGTCGTTGACGCCGGTCAGCCTGGCGTCGAAGCCGTCGACCGGCGACGACTGTGCGATATCCAGCCCCTTGCCCTGCGGAATGCCCTCGGCGATATCGAACAGAACCACGTCGCCGAGGTCCTTGAGGCCGATCATATGGGCGAGCGTGCCGCCGATCATGCCCGAGCCGATAAGCGCTATCTTGTTGCGTGCCATGTGAGGATTTTTTCCCTTTGTCTGTGACGGCGCCAATCTTTAGCGACTTGCTGACGGCGTCGAGGAAGGAGGCCGAATGCTGCGGGGAACCCGTGAGATTTCGCCGCACCCAATAGCTCCGGTGGATAGAAAATTCAAACGATTATTTTGGAGCGAGCATTTTCAATCGGTTAGATAATTTGGGTTTTACGTAAACGTCAAAATTCCTAAGCCGACTTGGGAGAATTTACACAATGAAGATGGAGATCAGAAGGCTGGCGGCGAGCGATGACGCCCTTGTGATGGCGGTGCCCAATGGGCGTCCGGGCGAGCCACATGGGCTGGCCGAGGTTACGCCCGCACCTGCTGCGCCTCCGGCGATGCCATCGCCCCGTCCTTCCGTCTTTCGGCCCAGTCCTCCAGCCACTCATGCCCCTGCATCTCGATCAGGCGCGAGGCCGTGCGCTCGAACTCGAACACCTCGTTGCCGCGTTTGGCCGTATAGAGCCCGGGCGGCGGGGCATCGGCGCTCACCACCAGCCGCGTGTGATGGTCGTAGAGGGTGTCGATCAACAGGATGAAGCGCTTGGCCTCGTTGCGCTTGCCCTCGCCGAGCACCGGCACATGGTCGATGAAGATGGTGGAGAAGCGGCCGGCGATGGCCAGGAAATCGCGCGCTCCGAGCGGCCTTTCGCAAAGATCGGCGAAGGAAAAGCGCGCCGCGTCGCCGGCCGCGCGCGGCACCACGACCTGCCGGCCCTTCACCGTCAGCGTCGTCTCCGCTACCGGCTTGCCATGCGTCATCGCCCGCCACGCCTCGTCGAGGGCGGCGTCGGCCGCCGCGTCCGCCGGCGCGACATAGACCGCCATGCGGCTGAGCTTCTCGAGGCGATAATCCTTGTCGTTGTCCAGCGTCATCACCTCGGCATTGCGCTCGAGCAGGCCGATGAAGGGCAGGAAGAGCTGCCGGTTCAGCCCGTCACGGTAGAGACCTTCGGGCGCGACATTGGAGGTGGCGACCAGCACGACGCCATTGGCAAACAGTGCCGAAAACAAACGCGACAGGATCATCGCATCGGCGATGTCGGTGACGGAGAACTCGTCGAAGCACAGCACCCAGGCCTGCTCGGCCAGCGCGCGCGCCACCGGCGGGATCGGGTCGTCCTCCTTGGCGTCGCCGTTCTTGCGCGCCTGCCGGTGCTTCTGGATGCGGTCCTGCACATCGGCCATGAAGTCGTTGAAATGCACGCGGCGCTTGCGCCTGACCGGCAACAGCTCGAAGAACATGTCCATCAGCATGGTCTTGCCGCGGCCGACGCCGCCATGGATATAGAGGCCCTTGACCGGTGCCGGCGGCTGCTTGCGGGCGAACAGCCAGCCCAGCGCGCTCGATTTCTGCGCCAGCCTTTTTGCCGAGATCTCGTCGGTCAGCCGATCGAGCGCGGCGGCGATGCGCTCCTGCGCCGGATCGCGCGCGATGGCGCCGGTCTCGACCAGATGGTCGTAGCGCTGCCTGACGGTCGCATGGGTTTGGAGGCCGTCACGCAGGTGCATCGGTCACGTCGTTCTTGAGCATATCCAGGAAAAGTAGCCGCTTTCCCCCCGTAATTGGAGCGGCTAGGCGACTCTTTCGAACGCTGAACCGCCCCAGGGCGGTATCGCCTTATCTTGTAAGCGAGATCGGCAGGCCGGTGGAAGTCTGGCCGTCGAATTTCTCGCCGCCCGAGGAATAAAGCCTGGCCAGCGTGCCGCCATTCTCGTCATAGAGGGTCAGCTGCTTGCCGGCGACATTCCAGGACTTGATGCCGTCGATCGGCGCCGGGCAATGCAACGGACCGGCGCGGTAGCCGGCGCCGAACTTGGTCTGCGGCGTTGCCACCTTGCAGCTCTGGCCGGAAACGCTGGCGTTCCACACACCGGCGACGCTGGCCGCGGTGAGGTCCGGCGCCCCTGCGGGTGCGCTTCCATCCGGCGGCAGCGAGGCGACCTGGCCGTTCGCCGGCGCGGTCGGGAACTGCGAGGCGTCGGCGGTGCCGGGAGCTGCCGGCGGCGGCAGCTGGTTTCCGGTCACCGTGCCGGCGGGCGCGGGCGTCAGCGGCGCCGGCTGCTGGTCATCCATCGACGAGAATCGCGACGTCGAGCAACCGCTTGCAATCAGTGCGGCCAGCGATACGGCCACCAGACCGGTCTTCGAAAAAGTCATTCCTACCTCCGTCGGACCCGGCTGGGGGGACGCCGTCCGCGCAATCTCTCCCTCCACCAAGATGGAGAAGGTGGCAGAATTTCAACCCGATATGGTTAAAATAGGGTTTTCGGGGCAATTGTTGCAATTTTGTCGCAACAGGCGTGTGACCCTCGAAGGTCCAATTATGGCGCGCCTCGATGAAGCCCGTTGTCGTCGGCAATATCCGGCGCGGCCCTATGCGGAAAGCCCCGCGCTCGGCACGAAGACATAGCCGTCCGGACCGACGACATAGCATTCGCGCAGGCCATGCGGCTTGTCGATCGTGCCGGCGAGCACGATGTGGCCGAGATCGCGCGCCCGCGCCTCGATCGCATCCGGATCGGCACCATAGAGGCGCAGCTCGATGCCCGTCCCGCGCGTCTCGGCGCCGGCGATGACGCCGCTCATCTCATTGTCGAGATAGGAATGGTCGGCATGCAGCATGAATATCGAGCCCAAGAGTTCGATCGCCGCGAAATCCTCGTCGACATAGATGATGCGGGCGCCAAGCACGTCGCGGCAGAAGGCCTCCATCGCCGCCATGTCGGTGACCAGCAGGTTGACGCCGATGCCGCGCGGCAGCGAGCGGCCGAAATCCTCGGCCTTCATCCACGGTGTCTTGGTCCGCTTCATTGCCATCGTGCTGCCCTCGGAAATTACGGGGATGTCGCTGGAACGGTCTCAGCGCGGTTCGAACTGGTAGAGCGGTTGCGCGAGCGCCACCGGGGGCCGCAGCAAGTCGGCGCAGCGGCGGTCCAGGTCGAGGGCCAACTGATGGGCTCGCAGCGCCGCCGTCTTCCAGGCGCCGGCTGTTTTCAGCAGGGCAAGCGCATCCGACGGGCGGTTGGCCGCAATCATGAGGTCGGCGGCGACGATGCGATCTTCCGGCGCGATGGTTTCGCCAGCCTTCAGCCTGCCCGCCAGCCCGACCCACTGTTCCCAGGGGAAGGCCGCTGTGAGCTGTTTTGGGCGATGTGGCGGTTCGGCCTCATTGCCTTTCATGAAAGGCGCCAGCGTCGATCGAGCCAACGCCCTGTCAACGAACGACTCCGCCGTTTCGCCTTGCATCTCGGAGATCAGGGCATGACGCAGATTGTCCTCCCGTTCGCGGCGACCAAGAACATAGTCGATCCCATTGAGCATAGCCGCCGTGACGGCATCGGGATTGTTGATCGGGTCGAGCTGTTTTGCTGCAATCTGCGCGTTGAGCGCCCCTGCCACTGTAGGGCCAAGCCGCAGATCACCGGTCTGGTTCACGAGAGTCAGCAAGATGGCGGCCTGCGGAGAATGGTCAATCAGCTGCCCGATTGGCCTGATGGCTGAACCCATACCGTTTTGACGGTCGAGCGCCTGTACCTGCGCCGGCTGTTTGGAAATGTCGAAGAACGGGCGAAGATTGGCAGAGTTGAGGGCGTTGCGAAGATAACCGGTATGACGCTTGTCGATTAATGCCGCGGGCGGAAGGCGGTCGAGGTAGGCGACGTAGTCGGAGAGGTCGTCTTCTGCTGCCCGCATCTCGAGCGCTAGGAGCCAAACGCCTGCTTCTTCAGCCCTTTGGGCGAGCTGCGACTTTGCCTGATCATCGAGAGCGGACAGCGCCTGCGCAATTCCTTTGGCGGCGACCGACGCTTGGTAAAGATCCGACGTCTGCAAGCGCGCCAGTTCGTCCAGAAGCCAGTCGCCATCATCCTCCATGACCAGCGCGCGCCAGGCGGATTGGCCAAGCTGTGGCACAATCGACTGTGCCTTGGGCAGCGGCTGCATGCCGGCAATCATCGCCGCCCGGTCCGGCGTTGTTGCATAGGCAAGTCTGAGTTCGACAATGCGCTGCGGCGGATGACTGCGTTTTTCCAGGCTCGCCAGAAGCGCCGAGCCTTCGGTGTAGGCAAGGCCGCCATAGCGTATCTTCAGATACGCGGCGTCATCCCCGAAACGGTCGCGCCAGAAATTCGGGAACGTTGCCGGTTCGGCAAGCAGGAAATCGCCCGCGTCCAGGATGGCTGGCGCAAAGGCGCAAGCGCCGGGCTGCGTCTGCGCGGCAGCCGGCGCTATCGGCGCGGTCCCCATGATCGCCGCCACGACTGCAAGAACTGCCTGCCGACGCATGGTTTCCCCCTCCATTCCGCCGACCGATCGTATACCGGAAATCATCGCCGGCGCCAGCGCGCGGCCTCTGGCCAGAGCATGCACCCGTCCCCAAATGCTTGCGCCAGATGGCATCGATCCTATCTTGCAAGAGGAAGAAACATGCCGGAGCCGCAGCCTTGGCCGCAAGAAAGACAGCCGCCAACCGCTATTATCGCGGCCCGCCAAGCGATCATTTCGACGGCACCCTGTTCTTCAATCCCAATGGCAAGCCGCCCGGCCGCTTCGCCGACCTCCTGCGATGGCAGTTGGGCGGCGAGCGCGCGAAATGGCCGGCGGCCAATCCGAGCCCGTTCCATCAGGCGAGGCCGGACGAGCGCGTCGACGGCGCCGCGCTGCGCCTCACCATGGTCGGCCATTCCTCGCTGCTCATCCAGACGGCGGGGCTGAACATCCTCACCGATCCGGCCTGGTCGCAGCGCGTCTCGCCGCTGTCCTTTGCCGGGCCGAAACGTGTCAACGCGCCGGGCATCGCCTTTTCCCAGTTGCCGCCGATCGACCTCGTGCTGGTCAGCCACAACCATTACGACCATCTCGATCTCGCCACGCTGAAGCGGCTGAAGGCGAGGCACGACCCGCTGGTGATCACGCCGCTCGGCAACGACGCCATCATCGACGCCGCCGTCCCCGGCATGCGGCTCAGCGCGCATGACTGGGGCGACAGGCTCGACCTCGGCAAGGATGCCGCCATCCATGTCGAGCCGGTGCACCACTGGTCGGCGCGCGGCGCGCGCGACCGGCGCATGGCACTGTGGGCGGGGTTCGTGGTCGAGACGCCAAGCGCAAAAATCTATTTCGCCGGCGATACCGGCTTCCATGGCGGCGCCAACTACCGGCTGATGGCCGAAAAGCATGGCGGCTTCCGCCTCGCCATCCTGCCGATCGGCGCCTATGAGCCGCGCTGGTTCATGGAGCCGCAGCACCAGAATCCCGAGGAGGCGGTGCAAGGCATGATGCTTTGCAACGCAGCCCACGCCGCAGGCTGCCACTGGGGCACCTTCCAGCTCACCAATGAGCCGATCGACGAGCCTGCCCGCAAACTGGCCGAGGCGCTCGACGCCGAGCGCCTGCCGCGCGAACGTTTCCGCGCCTTGCGGCCGGGCGAGGTGTGGGATGTGCCGGCCGCCTAGCCCAGGAGCTGGCCGACCACAGGAACCCAAGCCGACAAGAGGCGTTGACCCAACAGCGCAATTCGGCTGGGAGCCTTTCCATGATCAAGTGGATCATCATTCTTCTTATTGTCGCCGCGGCGGCGAGCCTGCTCGGCATGCCGGCACTGGCAGGCGCGGCCGCCACCGGCGCGCGCGTCCTGATCGGCGTCGTCCTCATCATCTTCCTGCTGATCGTGCTCGGCGTCTTCGCGGTTACCTAGGCCCGACGTCTTCGCCGTCGGCTAGGCGCGACGTCTTCGTCGTCGCCAAGGCGCGACGTCTTCGCCGTCGCCGGGCCCGGTGTCTCCGTCGTGGCCGGTTCGGCGTCTTCGCCGTGGCTTCAAGCGCGCCGCACTGGTAATTCCCGCCCGTTTCCGCCATATAGCGCCAAACGGACATGGAATGACCGGTTAGATGGCAGGCACCGCCCCCTTCGCCAAGATGAATGGCATCGGCAACGAGATCATCGTTGCCGATATGCGCGGCCGCGCCGACCGGGTGACGCCGGCGGCGGCGATCGCGCTCAATGCCGATGCCGCGACCAAGTTCGACCAGATCATGGCGATCCACGATGCGAGGACGCCGGGCACCGCCTATTATGTCGACATCCTGAATTCCGACGGCTCGGGTGCGCAGGCCTGCGGCAACGGCATGCGCTGTGTCGTGCAGGCGCTCGCCGCCGAGACCGGCCAGAAGAGCTTCACCTTCGAGACCCGGGCCGGCATCCTCAACGCCAAGGAACATGCCGATGGCACGATCTCGGTCGATATGGGCGCGCCGCGCTTCGGCTGGCAGGACATCCCGCTCGCCGAGGAGTTCCGCGACACCCGCATGATCGAGCTGCAGATCGGCCCGATCGACGCGCCGGTGCTGCATTCGCCCTCGGCCGTCTCGATGGGCAATCCGCACGCCATCTTCTGGGTCGATCGCGACGTCTGGTCCTACGAGCTCGACCGGTTCGGCCCGCTTTTGGAAAACCATCCGATCTTCCCCGAGCGCGCCAACATCACCATCGCGCAGGTCACCTCGCCCGAAACCATGGTTATCCGTACCTGGGAACGCGGCGCCGGCCTGACCAAGGCCTGCGGCTCGGCCGCCTGCGCCGCCGTGGTGGCCGCTGCCCGCACCAAGCGCACCGGCCGCAGCGTCTCGCTGATGACGCCCGGCGGCGGCTCGCTGCATGTCGAATGGCGCGACGACGACCACGTCATCCTGACCGGTGCCGCCGAATGGGAATTCTCCGGCAGCTTCGACCCTTCGACCGGCACCTGGGCCCGCGACACCGAAAGCGCGGCCTGATGGCGATAGACGTCGTCACCTTCGGCTGCCGCCTGAACACCTATGAGTCCGAGGTGATGCGCCGCGAGGCCGAAAGCGCCGGCCTCGGCGCGCTCGAGGGCGGCGCCGTCATCTTCAACACCTGCGCCGTCACAGCGGAAGCGGTGCGCCAGGCCAAGCAGTCGATCCGCAAAGCCCGCCGCGAGAACCCGCAGGCACGCATCATCGTCACCGGCTGCGCGGCGCAGACCGAGCCGCAGAACTTCGCCGCCATGGACGAGGTCGACCTCGTGCTCGGCAATGAAGAGAAGCTGAAGGCGAATTCCTATCGCGCGCTCCCCGATTTTGGCGTCAACGACACCGAGAAGGCGCGCGTCAACGACATCTTCTCGGTGCGCGAGACGGCCGGCCACATGGTCGATGCAATCGAGGGCCGGGCGCGCGCCTTCGTCCAGGTGCAGAATGGCTGCGACCATCGCTGCACCTTCTGCATCATCCCCTATGGCCGCGGCAATTCGCGCTCGGTGCCGATGGGCGCCGTGGTCGAGCAGATCAAGCGGCTGGCCGGCAATGGCTATGCCGAGATCGTGCTGACCGGCGTCGACATGACCAGTTTTGGCGCCGACCTGCCGGGCGCCCCGAAGCTTGGGAAGCTGGTGAAGACGATCCTGCGCCAGGTGCCAGAGGTGAAGCGGCTCAGGCTGTCCTCGATCGATTCCATCGAGGCCGACGAGGACCTGCTGGACGCCATCGCCACCGAGCCCCGGCTGATGCCGCATCTGCATCTGTCGCTGCAGTCGGGCGACGACATGATCCTGAAGCGCATGAAGCGCCGCCACCTGCGCGACCAGTCGATCCGCTTCTGCGAGGAGGTACGCAAGCTGCGCCCCGGCATCGTCTTCGGCGCCGACATCATCGCCGGCTTCCCGACCGAGACCGAGGCGATGTTCGCGAACTCGGAAAAGATCGTCGAGGAATGCGGCCTGACGCATCTGCACGTCTTCCCGTTCAGCCCGCGCGAAGGCACGCCCGCCGCGCGCATGCCGCAGGTGCGGCGCGAGGTGGTCAAGCAGCGCGCGGCCCGGCTTCGCGCCGCCGGCGAGGCCGCCTATCGCCGCCATCTCGCCGCCCTTGCCGGTACGCGCCAGTCGATCCTGGTCGAGCGCGACGGCCTCGGCCGCACCGAGGGGTTCACGCTGGCCGCCATCGACGCCGGGGCACCGGGCAAGATCGTCGAGGCTGTTGTTACGGGCCATGACGGCGCCCGCCTCCTGGCCGCGTCGCTTGCCGCGCGCGCCGCCTGAGATACGCAAAACATGGCTGGTTTCTTCAAGAAGATATTTTCGTTCGGCAAGAAGGAAGTCGTCGAGGAGCGCGTCGACGAGACGGCACCCTTGCCGCCGATCAAATGGGATGCGCTGGACGCGCTGAAGCCGGCGGCCGAGGAGCCGAAGCCCGAACCTGCACCGGACATTCCGCCGGCGCCGGAACCCGTCATCCCGCCGGCACCTGAGCCGG
>NZ_RZSG01001039.1:0-1785 GCF_003997725.1 Mesorhizobium sp. M4A.F.Ca.ET.050.02.1.1 | reverse complement strand
GGAGGGGGGTGTCGGGGATGTCGAAAAAGGGCCCGCCGCGGCACCCGCCGGAAGCAATCCGGCGGGGCCATCAGCGCCCGGCAGGAACGCTTGCAGCGCTTCATTCCAAACCGGGCGACCGCGATGATGGGAAGTCAGATGCACATTCGGGTTCCAGCCGCCCGAAACACCCAGCGCGCCGCACTCGATCCATTCGCGGCGGCCCTTCGCGAAAACCTCGATCGCTGTCAGGCCCAACCGCCCGCGCGAACCCGTCACCAGGCCACCAGCGATCACGCGGTAGTCGCCCGAGCTTCTCGCCTCTTGGCGGGCGTCGATGACGGCCGCAACATGGATGCCCTTGGAAGCAAGATCGCGCGCGGTGCGATGACCGTCGTCGTTATTGGTGAACACGGCGACAGTCTTGGACGGGCAGGCTGCCCAGCGGTTGGCGTAAGCCCGCATCGCGCCGGCCAACATGATGCCTGGTCGATCATTGTCTGCGAAGGCTATAGGACGCTCTGTAGCGCCGGCCGCCAGTACCGCGCGTTTCGCGGTGATCCGCCAGAGTGTCTGACGGACGTTGTCGCCCGGCTCCGAAAGGTGATCGGAAACCCGTTCCACCGCGCCGTAGATTCCGTGATCATAGACTCCGAACACGGTGGTGCGACGCATCACACGAATGTTCGGCAGACCCTCAAATTCAGCTTCCAACGCGGAGATCCAGTCGATCGCCGACGCTCCGTCCAGCATTTCCGTCTCGGCCAGCAGTCGGCCGCCCAAACGGAAGTCTTCATCCGCCAAGATAACCCGAGCGCCCGAGCGCGCCGCCGTCAGTGCCGCCGCAAGTCCTGCCGGCCCCCCGCCAATGACCAGCACGTCGCAGTGCAGGAAGCCCTTGTCATAGGCGTCAGGATCAGCCTGCATGGACAAGCTTCCCAGGCCCGCCGCTTTGCGGATCGCGGGCTCGTAAAGCTTTTCCCAGAAGGCTTTCGGCCACATGAAGGTCTTGTAATAGAATCCGGCCGTGAAGAACGGGGACAGCAGATCATTGACCGCAATTGCATCGAAGCTGAGTGAGGGCCAGCGGTTCTGGCTTCGCGCCACAAGCCCCTCGAACAACTCCACGACAGTGGCGCGCGTATTGGGCTCCTGTCGAGCGCCCGACCGCAGCTCGACCAAGGCGTTCGGCTCCTCGGACCCGGCCGACAGTACCCCGCGCGGACGATGATATTTGAAGCTGCGACCCATCAGGCGCACGCCGTTGGCCAGAAGCGCCGATGCGAGCGTGTCGCCCGAATGGCCCTCATAGCTCTTGCCGTCAAAAGTGAAGTTCAGTTTTTGCGAGCGATCAACCAGCCCGCCGGCCAGCCGGGTCATTGACCGCTCCTTTTGCGCGCCAGCGCGACATCGCGTGCCAATTCAGCGCCGAGGATTTCGTGCGTTACTGTGTTGCGCGTGATCAACAGCCATGACCGATCGCCCTGCTCATGGAACCATAGTTCGCGATGCACGCCCGCCGGATTATCGCGCAGGAAGACGTAGTCGCAGAATGAGTATTCGGCGTCGGGCCTGGTCGGATCGGGACGGTCGAGGAGCCTGACATCGCCGAGATAAATGAATTCTCGCGCATCGCGCGAACCCAGAATCGGATGAGGAATTAGCATTCGGTTGACCTCAGTGCAGGTTGGGCTGTGCCCCAGTGCCGGTTTCGTCAATTACATATCCACGTGAGAATCTATCGAGCCGGTAAGCCCGCGCGGTCTCGTGGGGGGATCCGGTCGCAAGCAGATGGGCAAAGGCGTA
>NZ_RZSG01001038.1:0-1787 GCF_003997725.1 Mesorhizobium sp. M4A.F.Ca.ET.050.02.1.1 | reverse complement strand
GGTCGATACGGTTCTCAAGGTCACCCGCCACGACGGCAAGCAAGGCAATGTCGACGCCAAGCTGCATTTCGCGCCGGCCGACAATAAGCTCGACCTCGATCTCAAGGCGTCGGAGCCGACCGGCGGCATCATCGCAAATCTGCTCCAACTGCCGGGCCAGCCGCCGGTCGAGATCGTCGTCTCCGGCACAGGACCGCTGGGCAACTGGAGCGGCATCGGCACTTTCGTCGTCGACGGTCAGATCGTCACCCAGCTCACCGGACGCCACCAGCTCACCGACAAGGGCCATATGGTGGAGGCCAAGGGCGACGGCGATTTCGAGCGCTTCCTGCCCGAGAAGCTGAAGCCGTTGTTTGCCGGCAAGACCAGCTTTGATCTCGCCGGTACCGCGACCCCCAGCGGCGGCGTCGACATCGAGCGGGCGGTGGTCGAGAGCGGCTCCGTGCACGGCACGGCCGCGGGCATGGTCGATCCCAAGGGCGCCAGCGACCTGTCGGTGGAACTCGCCGCCAAGGCCGAGCCGGTGGTGCTCGACGTCGGCACAAAGGCGCAGCCGGTCACCGTGGCGGTCAAGAACGCAACCGCCCGTGCCTTCGGCGACGGCAAGGCGCCGATGGTCGATATCGGCGCGTCGCTGGTTTCTGTGGCGGCGGGCGGCACCCAGCTCAACGATCTCACGGCCGCGATCCATTCCGACGGCTTCGATATCCAGGATCGCAGCGGTCCGCTGTCGATCAAGCTCTCGGCCGGCGGGCTGAAGACCGACGTGGCGACGCTGGAGCCGCTGGTGACTGGCGAGCTCATCGCGGATCTGGCCGGCACGATCAGCAAGGACGAGATTTCCGTCGACCAGGGCACGCTGCGCAGCGATGCGCTGAATGCTTCGCTGACGGCCACGGTTTCGCTCGTCGATCTGGCGATGAAGCTGAAAATGAATGCCGATGCGGTGTCGAGCGCGCTCCCGCCACAGATCCGCTCGGTGCTTGGCGAGCGCGTCATGTTCTCGGCGGCCGCCACCCGCGATCCGCAAGGGGCGTTCGCCGCCAATTCGTTGTCGCTGACTTCCGGTTCGCTCAGCGCCAGCGGCACCGCCCGCGCGCAAGGCTCGGACATCCAGGCCAACGTCACGGGAACGCTGGGCGACGTCTCGGCGCTGTCGTCGCTGGCCGGGACGCCGCTCGCCGGGGGAATCAATTTCACGCTGTCCGCGAGCGGTCCGCGCTTTGCGCCGGATTTTTCGGTCGCGGCCGACAGCGCCAGCCTGACCGCGGCCGGCCGCACGGTCAAGGACGTCAAGCTTTCGGCGAAAGGCAAGGCGGACATCGCCAGCCCGCAGGCGGACATCTCGCTGACCGGCAGCGTCGAGGAGCACGCACTGGACATAAGGGCGTCGCTGGTGACCAGCGAGGGCAAACGCTCGATCAAGGGGCTCAGCCTTGCCCTCGGCGACAACAAGGTTTCCGGCGACCTTGCGCTCGAGGACAATTTCCTGCCGCAAGGAACGCTGACGCTGGCGGTGCCCGACATTGCGCCGCTGGCGGCGCTCGGCGGACAAACGGCGACCGGCGACATAAACGGCACCATCGCCTTCGCCAAGGAAGGCGAGGCGCCGACCTTCACCATCAATGCTGCCAGTGGCTCGATCGCGCGCGGCGAGGTGGCGGCGAAAGCGATCACGGTCAACGCGCTGATCGCCAACTATCTCAAGAGCCCAGCGATATCAGGCACGATCAAAGCGGATACGGTGACATCGGGAACCACCGTCGTCAGCGGCATCGGCGTCGATC
>NZ_RZSG01001037.1:0-1787 GCF_003997725.1 Mesorhizobium sp. M4A.F.Ca.ET.050.02.1.1 | reverse complement strand
GGCGTTGTTGATGCCGTGGTCGTGGGCGCTGGGTGGGCCGGTCTCGGCGTCAGCTATGCGCTGGCGCAGGCCGATATGCGGCACTGCGTCCTGGAGCGCGGGCGCGTCGGCGAAACGTGGCGGACCCAACGTTGGGACTCGTTCCACTTCAATCTTCCCAACATGTACAGCGTGATGCCCGGCGATAGTTACGATGGCGCGGACCCTGAAGGGTTTATGACGCATACAGGGTTTGTGACGCTGCTCGAGGACTATGCGCGGCGGCGCCGACTGCCGGTTCGCACCGGCGCCTCGGTCACAAAACTGGAAGCAAGTAACGGGCTCTTTCGCGTTGTGACGCCGGAGCAGACGTGGCTGGCGAAAAACGTGGTTGTCGCCAGCGGCAGCCTGAACCGCCCGCGTCGGCCGCCTTCGGCCTCCGCGTTGAGGGGCGGGCCAGTGCAGCTTGACGCTTCAGACTACCGTAATGCCGGCGACCTTCCAGCCGGAGCCGTGCTTGTCGTCGGCAGCGCACAGTCAGGTTGCCAGATCGCCGAAGACCTGATCCTGGCGGGCCGGGAGACTTATCTTGCGGCGGGCCATATTGGCCGTCTGCCACGACGCTATCGCGGGCACGACATTGCCGTGTGGTTGGTGAAGACCGGATTGTTTGACGTGCCCCGCAAGGATTTCGTCGATCCGTCCGGCCGCGTTGCCGCTCGGCCCATGCTTGGCGCGTTGCACACGATAAGCCTGCAATCTCTCAGCGCGCAGGGCGTTGTGCTGCTGGGACGATTTGTCGGAGTGGATAGCGGTCGGCTCGTCTTCACCGACGACGTTCTCGAAAGCATTCGGTTCGGCGACGAGATTTCCGCGCAGTTCAAGAGCCGTATCGATGAATTTATCAGATGTAATGGTCTCAACGCTCCTGCGCCCGTTGAGGACCAGGCGGAGGCGGTCGCTCCGCGCCTACCCCGGCACCCCATTATGTCGCTCGATCTCGTTGAGCGGAACATTTCAGCGATTGTCTGGTGCACGGGCTTCGAGGGCGACTTCAGCTGGATCGATATACCCGGCGCTCTCGACGAGCGACGTCAGCCGGTTCACGAAGATGGCATTGCCCCGGTTCCCGGAATCTATTTTGCCGGGCTTGATTTTGCGTCCACACGCCGGTCAGGCACCATTATGGCTGTTGAAGACGAGGCGCGTCGATTTGTCGGCCATATGTTAACTCGGACTGATCAGCCATAAAATAGTGCACTGTCACCGCAATTCGGTTGAGCGTTTCGTTTGCCGCCCCAGCTGCTACTCGACGATCTTCCAGTACGAGTCCTTGCGGATCACCTTGCCGTCGCGGAACGTGTAGAAGTCGCAACCGCGGACCTCCTTTCTCGTCCCGTCGCGGGCAGTGCCGGTGAGGAGCCATTTCGAGATGCCGGTATTGGCCGTCGCGTCCACGAAATGCTCACCATTGCCATAGTGAACGTCGGGCAAGCCTTCGAAGCGTGTGGCCAGCGCATCGCGAACTTTCGCTTTGCCTTCGAAGCGGGAACCCCATGGCTTGTTGCCTCTCGGCATCTCCAGGACGCAGTCGTCGGCAAAGCACGCCATGATGCGATCGAGATCGTGGGCGTTGAAGGCCTCGCATAGCTCCGTCAGCGTCGATCGAATGTCCATTCGCCAGTCTCCTCCGGTCGGATAGCAGATAACGTGCACGTTCGATGATCGAAGTAGGTCACCGGCGGCGATGCCGGTCAAGGTCTCCGAGGCTCCCCGCAAAACGCGTCCCCGCTCATGCCCCTCCGCAT
>NZ_RZSG01001036.1:0-1788 GCF_003997725.1 Mesorhizobium sp. M4A.F.Ca.ET.050.02.1.1 | reverse complement strand
CCTCATGGACGATGCGCAGGTGCGTGCCGCCGGAAACCGTCGGGTCGAGCGTGAAGGTGACGATGCTGTCCAATCGGCCGTCGAGCGGCACTTGCCGTCCGCCATTGCCTTTGCTTGGCCGCTCGCGCCAGGAATAGCGCAGCAGCCTGCCGGGCTCGGCTTCGAGGATTTCGCACTCGATCGGCGCCTCTGGCCCGTCAAAGGCGAAACGGCTGCCCACTTCGGGAGTGATGTCGTTCGGCATCATCCAGGCCGCCAGCAATTCCGCTTCGGTCAGCGCGCGCCAGACTTTTTCAGGCGGATCGGTAAGCTCGCATTCGAAGTTGAGCGACGCATCGGCAGGAGGACGTTCGGTTGCCGTCATTGGTCCATTCCCTTCAAAACTGTCTTCAGTTTCTCGATGCGTTCCGGCCAGAACGCGCGGTAGCGCTCGATCCAACCGAGCAGCGGCTCAAGCCCTTCCGGCGCTGCGCGGTAATAGGCATTGCGGCCGGCGCGCCGCTCGACCACCAGGCCTGCGCCGCGCAGCACCGCCAGATGCTGCGACACCGCCGGCTGCGACACCGTCATGCCGATGCGCAGCTCCGACACGGTCATCTCGCTGGCGACCAGCCGCTCGTAGACGGCGCGCCGTGTCGGGTCGGCCAGCGCGCGGAAAATCTCTGCCTCAATCATGGCAGAAGCATAAGTCGATACTTATTGATTTGGCAAGCGCTGTTTACGAACCTTGCGGAAGCCAGCGCCTCACCAGCCCGGCCGCTCCATCGAAGGTGGCCTCGAAGATCGGCGACGCCAACACCGCGTGGATGTGAAGCGGTTCGTCGCCGACGTTGCGGAAGCCATGTTTCCTGTGCGCGGGGACGATGAGAGACTGGCCTGACGTCAGGACGCTGTGCTGGTCATCGATCCACACCTCGGCCATCCCGGCGACGACCGTGAGCACCTCCTCGACCGAATGCCAATGGGTCGGGGCGCCGACCGTGGGCTCGACCCATTGTTCGAATATGCAGAGTTGCGCCGCGCCGTTGCTGGCCGATACCAGCATGCGTGTCTCGACGCCCGCCCGCCATTGCTCGCGCTGCTGGTCCCCATGTGCGATCGACTTCACCTGGCACCCCATCCGTTCCCGATCACGTGGAAATTCCGGGCCGGAACACTACATGCTGCTGACAACCATTGACAGCGCATCGCCCACATCATAGAACGAAAAGAGAACAAAAACCTTGTGGGAAAAGCCAGTCACGACGGGCGGCGATTGCCCGCAAGCTGTAAGGTGCGGCGTCAAAAATTTGTTTCGGATGAGCGCGGAGAAGTACGATGGCGGGTAGCATCAACAAGGTCATTCTGGTCGGCAATCTCGGGGCGGACCCGGAAATCCGCCGCCTGAACTCGGGTGAGCCGGTCGTCAACATCCGCATCGCCACCTCGGAAAGCTGGCGCGACAAGAATTCCGGCGAGCGCAAGGAAAAGACCGAGTGGCACAACGTCGTCATCTTCAACGACCAGATCGCCAAGGTGGCCGAGCAGTATCTGAAGAAGGGCATGAAGGTCTATGTCGAGGGCCAGTTGCAGACGCGCAAATGGCAGGACCAGACCGGCAATGACCGCTACACGACCGAGGTCGTGCTGCAGAAATTCCGTGGTGAGTTGCAGATGCTCGACGCGCGCGGCGAGGGCGGCGGTCAGGTCGGCAGCTATGCCGGTGGCGGCAACAGCAGCCGCGGCTCGGATTTCGGCCAGTCCGGCACGAACGACAGCTTCAGCCGCGGCGGCGGCGGTGGCGGCTCC
>NZ_RZSG01001035.1:0-1793 GCF_003997725.1 Mesorhizobium sp. M4A.F.Ca.ET.050.02.1.1 | reverse complement strand
GTGCGGGATCCGTCTCGATGAGACGCAGAAACGAGGCGCGGCATTCCTCGATCCGACGCAAAGCCTTGTCGCTAATCCGCACCGGCTCCTTCCGCCAGGCGACACGAAAGACCGCATCGAGGTTGATGTCTCCGCGCGCCGTCAGTTCAATTGTCATGCTTCACACTGCTCGGACGGGAGATCCAAGGTTTTCGCGAGATGCGCACGGGTGCGGCCGCCCCTAGTAGAGCGGCTCCTCGAACAGCGTCTTGTCGCCATCCATCAACGCCTTGACCTGCGGTGTCCCGTTTGCGGCGATGGCGACACGGACGGCGAACGGCCGCACCCGCATGTCGTTCTGGATCGCCATGCCCTCGCCTTCCGGCAGATAGAAGCGCTCGATGCCGTAGTCCGGCGCGATCGTCGCTTCGGGCTCGCGCAGGTCCCAGCCATCGGCCACCTGCCCGACGATGTCGACCTCGTCGGAGGCCGCAGGCATCGGTGCGGCATCAAACCAGGCTGCGCTCGGCTGCCAATAGCCTTCGACGCCCTGCTTCAACCTGACGACGAGCTCTGAGTCGTTGCTGGTGAACTTGCCGGGCGGAATGTTGGCGATCAGCTTCACTGGGATGCGCGAGATCTCGTAGCCCAGCACGATATAGTCGCCGCGCAGAAGATCGCGCGGATCGATCGGCTCGACCTTCAGGAGGACCTCCTTGCCATCCCGCATGATTGCGGCCCTGCCGACGATGATCCATCCGAGGAAGCCGATCTGGACGAGCGCCAGCAGCAGCGCCGAGATGATCAGTCTTTTGCCGGTCATGCCTTGGCTCCTTCGGTGGTCGGCGCGTTCATGCGTTTTTCGACGCGGATGATGACCAGCGCCATTATGCCGAGCAGCACTGCAGCGGCCAGGAAGAAGCCGGCGGTGCCAAGCATCGACTGCAACATCACCACATAGATGATGGCGAGCTCAAAGGCGAAGCCGGCATAGGCGACCCAGCGCAGGCCCCTGCTCTCGCGGCCACCCAGCATGATCGCCGCGACAATGGCGGCAAGCGCGACCGCCGAGGCAATGGCGAAGGCGCCATTGTAGCTCGCCTCGTCGGCCAGTTCGAACTGGATCATCGCCATGCCGGTGAGGAAGCCGATCAGCGCGTGCAGGGGCAGCCGGCCGCCAAGCTGCACGATTCTGTCGACCGGTGCGGCGGCGAAGACCGCGGCGGCAAAAAGTAGCGCCGAAACGAACGTCAGCGGAACGGAGACCTGCAGCGTGTTGTGATCCATTGACAGCAGCACGAGATAGAAGAGGACCGACAGAATGATCAGATGCCGCGCCGCCCGGCTGCGGGTCCAGAACGAAATCGCGAACAGCACCAGCGCAATGGCTGCGAAGAGATGGGGAAATTCCGAGCGCCGGAAAAAACCGCCCCATTTGAGAAGCAGCCAGGCGTCGGCGATGCCGAGGGAGGCGACGGTGAGCGGGTTCGAGCGCAACGCGACCGCCGCCAAGGCCGTGCCGGCTCCCCATGTGAGCAGCGCCGAGGCCTCGTCGCCTGTCAGGTGGTACATCTGGCCGATCAGCGCGATCGAACCGCCGAAAGCGGCCGCCGCCACGATCCACAGCGCCTCGCCGATTGCCCCATGGTCGCGTGTCTTCAGCACCGCGCCGCCGACGTAGCCGGCGACGATGACGGCGAACAGCGCCGCGACGCGAACGAGCCGTGGGATGGCTTCCCAATTGGCGGCGACGAAGATCAGGATAGCGGCACCGAACAAAAGCGCCGCCATCATCGCCAGGATCGACCCGAAGC
>NZ_RZSG01001034.1:0-1798 GCF_003997725.1 Mesorhizobium sp. M4A.F.Ca.ET.050.02.1.1 | reverse complement strand
GCTGTGGTCGATCGGCGTCGAGACCTACCGCATGGGCGCCGCGTTCCTGCGCCGCCGCAAGCTGGTCGACCGCGCCCGCATCGTCATGCAGGAACTGATGGAGAAGACCGGCGAGACCGCCAATCTCGGCGTCGCCGAGGACGATTGCGTCGTCTTCGTCAGCCAGGTCGAGACGCACCAGGCGATCCGCGCCTTCTTCCGGCCGGGCACGCGCAGCTCCTTCCATGCCTCCGGCATCGGCAAGGCGGTGCTGGCGCATCTCGATCCCGAGCGTGTCGCTGCCATCCTGCGTCGCGCCGGGCTGGAGCGCTTCACCGACAAGACGATTTCCGACATTTCGGCGCTGGCCCGTGATCTCGTCGCGATCAAGCATCGCGGCTGGTCGGTCGACGACGAGGAGCGGCACCCGGGAATGCGCTGCGTGGCCGCCGCCATCTTCAACGAGTTCGGCGAGCCGATCGGCGGCGTTTCGGTGTCCGGGCCCACCGTTCGGGTGACGCCGGAGCGTCTGGCCGATATCGGTCCGCTGGTGCGCGAAGCGGCGACCGACATAACCAGGATGATCGGCGGGCATTCTTCACAAGGCGCTGCCGAGGCATCGCTGTTCGAGGTCAGCGCCACGCGCTTGCCTTGACTCTGGCCCGGCTTGACACCGGTCCGGCAACGGTCGAAGTCTGCGCATCCGATCCATTCCCGCCTGAAGACGCATGAGCCTCAAGTCCGTCAAAGCCTTCTTCGCCGAGCATGCCCCCGACATCGCGGTGATCGAAACGCCGACAAGTTCGGCGACCGTGGCGCTCGCCGCCGAGGCGCATGGCGTCGAGCCGGGGCAGATCGCCAAGACCATCTGCATGCGGGTCGGCGAGCGGGTGCTGCTGGTGGTCGCCCGCGGCAACGCGCGCATCGACAACCGCAAATCGCGCGATGCCTTCGGCGGCAAGCCGCGCATGCTCGATGCCCAACAGGTGGCGGAGATCACGGGGCATCCGGTCGGCGGCGTCTGCCCCTTCGGCCTCGCCTCGCCGCTGCCTGTCTACTGCGATGTGTCGCTGCGGGCCTTTGACGAGGTCGTGCCGGCGGCCGGCGCCACCAATGCCGCCGTCAGGATAGGCGTCGACCGCATGGCGAGCCTGGTCGGCGCCGAATGGTGCGACATCTGCCAGTAGCTAGCCGTTCGGCAGCGCGCTCTTGCCCGCAATCTCGAAGAAGTCGAGCAGGATCGCCAGCCCGACGCCGCTTGCGGTGAAGATGAGGCCCGCGATGAAGATGCGGTTCGCCCGCTCGTAGATGGGCTTTTGCAGCGAACTTACGTCGAGCAGCAAGGACAGCGCCCGCATCTGCATCGCGATGCCGATCAGGATCGGCACGACGGCGAGTAGATGGTACGTTTGCCAAGGGATCGGATTGGCGGCCCAATGGGTGATGAAGCCCAGCGAAAACGCCAGCAGGATGCCGACGGTGGTGACCGTGCCGTTGCGAAAGACGGGCTCGATCAAGTCTTGCTTCGGGTCCTGTTCGTCCAAGCGTCCCTCCTCGGTTTGGCCGTTGGGGAGAGATTAGACGCTCGGAAAATCGCTGTACACCGCCGACGGCGGAGCCGTTTCCGCTTGAAAGTCTGTCAACGCAGCAGGGCCAGCCCCCTGACGGCAGAAGAAGGGGCCACCGAGAAGCCCCTTCTTCCGGTTGCCTGAGGCGGTTCACCTCCTCTCAGAGCTGGCAGTAATGACGATAGCCGTCGTAGCCGGCCTAGGTGTCGGAGTATGGGTCGTAGCTGGCGTAGCGGGCGAGGCAGCGGCGG
>NZ_RZSG01001033.1:0-1802 GCF_003997725.1 Mesorhizobium sp. M4A.F.Ca.ET.050.02.1.1 | reverse complement strand
AAACCGCCCGCCGCGGCATTCCGCTGCCGGAAGACATGCAGCAGTCGCAGCACCACTCGGTCCAGCAGGCTTCGAACTATTACAATGACGCGGAGCGGACGCTCGGCCGGGCGGCGCGGGTGATCATATAGATCCGGATGATGGTGCAGGTCGCTCGCGGCGCGCGCATGCCGTTTCGCGCGGAACGCACAGTGCAACAAGCTCCCGCCCTGCACGGAGATGTCAAGGCCGAAGGCAGTGCCCGGCACAAAGTCCACAATGATCCCAAGGCAACTGACCGCGGAAAATCGAACCCCGGATCCCCACCCGGCAGATCGGCAATAAGCGCGTCGAGGCGCGGGATCGAATTGAGCAGGACCGCCTTTGGAAAAGGTCCGCACAAGCGGAGTTCCGCCAGTGCCGTTCGCGCCGCGATGCCGGTCCTTCAGCTTCATACCGACATCAGCTTGAGACTTTCCCCGTGCTCACCCCGCCATCCTCGCCGTGGCGCCGCTCGCCCTCAGCGCCGCCATCAGCATCGGTCCGACCGAAAACGCCGCTGCCCGGGCCTTGTCAGTCAGCACACGCAGGTATCCGCCGGCGGAATTGATGTGCTGAGCGCGTTGCAGGATGCAGGCAATCACGATCGCGGCGGTTTCCTGGCCCATCGCATGGCAGGCCTCCTCATACGCCGACGGCGAGACGCCAAGGTAGCCCCGCACCTGGGCGGCGGTGATCATGAAATCGCGCCAATTGTTGATCCTATCGACGGCGTAGTCCGCAATTTCGGGGCAGGCCTTCAGCACAAGTCCCAGCGGATAGGTTTTCGGGGGCTCTGCGGTCCTCGTCCCGGGCTCGGCCGTCGCCCCGCTTTTCTCTAAAGCAGGTTCAAATTCAAAAATAGAGTTGGTATTTGAATCAGATTGCTGCCGCTCGTTTTGAGAGTCATTGCCGCTTGGATTCGTGGATTTCATATGGATTTCCAGCAGCTTGTCCACACCATCACGCAACGAGGCCAGCTCGGCAACTATAGGCTCGAGCTCGGCAATGCAGGCTCGGCGGGGAATAGCCTCCACAACCTGGCGGAAACGCTTCCAAAGGCCTCCCCAGTCGCCCGGGACATCTTCGTCAAAGGCCGCCTCGATCAGCTTGTGGATGTCACGCCGGTGCAAGGTAATCCGCTCGCGCATAAGCCTGAGCGCCCTGTTGTCGGCGCGAACACGCTCGGCCGCCGCCTCGAACTCATAAGCACGGGCCAGCAGCGGCGCCAGGGAAAAACCAAAGGCTTCCTCGATCCCCCCTCCGCTGCCCTTGCGGGCGTAACGCTTGCCGTTCGGGCTATCCCGACGGATGATCAGTCCGCCATCAACAAGAGCCGCCAGGTGCCGCCTGAGTGTGGCATCGGGCATTCCGTGCGCCCTGAGTGACAGCTGAGCGTTCGAGGGAAAGACGATCAGTCCGTTCTCCTCACTCAACTCACTGTCAGGATAGAAAGATAGCAGCGCATTCAGCACGGCCAGAGCACGATCGCCGATGCCGACGATGCTCTTGCCTTCGCAGAGGTTGCGGTAAATCTGCCATTTATCGACGACCCTGCCCTTGGGGATCTCACGTGACTCGTTCTGCGCTGCCAGCATGGCAAGCGACATCGGCCGCCGCCCGAAGGGCGTCGCTGCAATACCGGTCTCCATTTTCTTTCACCCTCGATTAGGCAAAAGAAACCTGCTCGCCAAAACGACGCCAAAGACTCTTGACAGTGATTCGCGAAAATGTGATTCTCAGCTTGCTTAAGGATGAGAAGGGCTTCCGCGACGGTGACGTTC
>NZ_RZSG01001032.1:0-1802 GCF_003997725.1 Mesorhizobium sp. M4A.F.Ca.ET.050.02.1.1 | reverse complement strand
CTGCAGGACCGCGGCCTCGACGCCTCGCGTGTCATCGCCTCCGGCGTGCCGCCGATCTCGATGCGCGAGGGCGCGGCCGCCATGGTCGAGATGATCTCGCGCTGGCCCGATACGCAGGCAGTGATGTGCGTGTCCGACCTTTCCGCCTTCGGCGCGCTGATGGAATGCGTGCGGCGCGGCATCAGTGTGCCCGACGACGTCGCGATCGCCGGCTTCGGCGCCTATGACCTTGCCGAGCAGTCGGTGCCGTCGATCACCACGATCGATGTCGGCGCGCATGAGATCGGCATCCGCGTGGCCGAGTTGGTGCTCGATCTGCTCAATGGCCGCCGCGCGGCGGACGACCGGGTCGTCGTCGGCATGACACCCAAGGTGATTGCGCGCCACACGGCTTGAACGCTTTTGGAATGACCAACGGCCGGCAGGATGACCGCCGGCCGTTGGCTGTTCCGACAGATGCTGCCGAAGCCTATTTGCCCCAGATCTTCTTGTATTCGTCGCGGTAGCCGTTGCCAGGGTCGAAGCGGTTGTCCGGGCCACCGTCGAACTCGACATTGTCCGAGGTCACTACGTGCAGCGGCGAGATGTAGCCCGACCATTTCTCGCCGGCCATGGCGCGGTTGAGCTCGTCGACCAGCTGCCAGCCCTGCAGGTTCAGCGGTTCCGCCACCGTCACCTTCTGAAACTGGCTGGAGCGGATGCGCTGGTAGGCCGATTCCGAACCGTCGCCGGCCGCCACGTTGATCGGCGCGTCGGTGCCGGACTTGCCGGCCGCCGCCAGCGACGGCCCCATGAAGTCGAAATAGAGGTCGTTGATCGCCAGCGAATGGGTCCATTCATCGCCGTACTTCTGCAGCAGCGACGTGGTGAGCTGCGGCATGCGCTGCGAGGTCTCGGCGATCGGCGTGTCGACATATTCGAGCACCTTGCCGCCGAGATCTTCGATCTCCTTCTTCATCCGGTCCGCCTTGGCGATGGCGATCTGATAGGTGGAATCGGTGAAGATAATGACGCCGGGCTTGCCCTTGGCATCGACAAAGGCCCAGTCGGCGGCCGCCTTGGAGACTTCCATCGGATCGGTCGAGACGTTGGCGATGATACCGAGGTCGTCGATCGGGCCGACCGTCGGTGCTGCATGCCATGCCGCCATCGGGATCTTGGCGGCCTTGGCCTGCTCCATCGCCGGCTTTTGCTCGACGGCGTCGAAGCCGTTGATGATGATGCCGTCCGGATTGAGCGCCAGCGCCTGGCCAAAGGCCGCCGTGCGGCCGCCGATGGAGCCGGCGCCGTCAAGCGTCTTGACCGTCCAGCCAAGTGCCGCCGCCGCTTCCTCGACGCCCTTGGTGACGCCGAGAATGCCGCCGTTCTTCATGTCGGCGCCAAGCACGACGATCGTCTTGCCCGCGGCCCCCTTAGGCCCTGTCATCGGCCCGTCCCATTTCTCGACCTTGCTGGCGTATTTGTCGACGACGGCCTTGGCGTCGGCCATCGGATCGGCGAGCGCGGTCGAGGCGATGCCGAGCGCCAGGCAGGCGACGCCAAGCTGAAGGACTGTTCTGCGATGCATGCTGTTTCTCCCATTAAGCATTGTTGGTTGTCGTTGTTCGTTGGCTGGTGGCTGGTTGAGTGGCGGCGGGCGGCACCACGGCGCCGCGGCGGCGCTGCGCGTAGCCGGCAATGCCGATCGCGACGAGCAGGGTGACGCCGTTGAACAGCGGCTCGACCCAGAACGAGCCGCCGAACTGCTGGATGCCGGAAATGCCGACGGCGAGGATGACGACGCCGATGATCGTGCCCCAGAC
>NZ_RZSG01001031.1:0-1805 GCF_003997725.1 Mesorhizobium sp. M4A.F.Ca.ET.050.02.1.1 | reverse complement strand
TTCCAGAAGACCGAGATCTTTGCCAAGGACGAGGTGGTCGGCGAGGCCCAAGTGTTCGGCGGCGCCAAATCCGGCGTGGCGCTCAAGGCGAAAGGACCGATCGATATTTTCCTGCCGATCGCCAACCGCGACAAGCTGACCGCAAGAATCGTCTATGATGGGCCGGTCTCGGCGCCGGTGGAGGAGGGGCAGCCGGTGGGCAAGCTGCGCGTCTGGATCGGCGACACGCTGAGCCAGGAGACGCCGCTTTTCGCCGCCGAAACGGTCGGCGTCGGCACGCTGCCGCAGCGCGCGCTCGATGCCGCCAAGGAACTGGCCGTCGGCTGGTTGCGTTAGCGCATAGACCTTTTATCGGACGAGGGCTATGACAGCGTCCAGCATGGGCAGAGGCTTTTTCCGGTGACGAGCGGATTTTTCATCACCTTCGAAGGCGGCGAGGGGGCAGGCAAGTCGACGCAGATCGAGCGGCTGGCAAAGCGGATGCGCGCCAAGAAATATGACGTCCTCGTCACCCGCGAGCCCGGCGGCTCGCCGGGCGCCGAGGCGGTGCGGCATGTGCTGCTTTCCGGCGCCGCCGAGCCCTTCGGCCCCAAGATGGAGGCGCTGCTGTTCGCCGCCGCCCGTTCCGACCATGTCGAGCAGGTCATCCGGCCGGCGGTCGAGCGCGGGTCGATCGTGCTCTGCGACCGCTTCATCGATTCCTCGCGTGTCTACCAGGGCGTCACTGGTGGTCTCGATCCAGCCTTCATGGCGACGCTGGAAGAGGTCGCCATCAACGGCATGGTGCCCGACATGACGCTGATCTTCGACATCGATCCCATCGAGGGCCTGCGGCGCGCCACCGCCCGCCGCGGCGCCAATGACGGCCCCGACCGCTTCGAGAAGGAAACGCTCGATATCCATCGCCGCCGGCGCGAGGCCTTTCTCGCCATCGCCGAGGCCGAGCCAGAGCGTTGCATAGTCGTCGACGCCTCCGCCGACCCAGAGACGGTTGAGAATGTCGTCACCGCCGCCGTCTTCGCGGCGCTGGAGACGATAACGCCGGCCGAGAAGCGGCAGACAGCGACGGCATGATCTTCGAACGCATCGCCCCCGAGCAGCACGACACGCTGGACGGCGTGCCGGAACCGTCCGAGACGGCTCGCCTTGTCGGCCACCATCAGGCGGCATCCATGCTCGTGGCGGCCTATCGCGCCGGCAAGCTGCCGCACGCATTGATCCTTGCCGGGCCGGTCGGCATCGGCAAGGCGACGCTGGCCTTTCACCTTGCGCATCATCTCCTAAGGCATCCGGCCTTCGAGCGGGCGCCGGAGACGATCGCCCAACCTGACCCGGCCTCATCCTTGTTTCGCCAGATCGCCACGGGGGCGCATCCTTCGGTGCTGCACCTGACCCGGCCGGCCAACGACAAGACCAAGAGCTTCAAGACGGTCGTCACCGTGGACGAGATCCGCAAGGTCAGCCGCTTCCTGTCGATGACCTCGCACGACGGCAGCTACCGCATCGTTATCGTCGACCCGGCCGACGACATGAACACCAATGCCGCCAATGCCTTGCTGAAGAATCTGGAGGAGCCGCCGGCGCGCACGCTGTTCATCCTGATCGTGCATGCGCCGGGCAGCCTTTTGCCGACCATCCGGTCGCGCTGCCAGATGGTGCGGCTGACGCCGCTCGGCGACGAGGAGTTGATGACCGTTCTGCAAGGCATCGAGCCGCCGCCACCCGAGGAGCCGGCTGCGCGCGCGGCACTTGCGGAGCGGGCAGGCGGCAGCGCCCGCAACGCGATCCTTCTGACCCAATATGGC
>NZ_RZSG01001030.1:0-1806 GCF_003997725.1 Mesorhizobium sp. M4A.F.Ca.ET.050.02.1.1 | reverse complement strand
CATCAGCATGGCGGACGTGGACGGGACGGGCGGGAACGGCGGCAAACGCGACCCCCTCGAAGCAGCGGTTGCGCGTGGCGACGATGCGCTCGCCGGCGAAGACAGCGTACAGCATCTTGCCGATCTCGAGCGCACGATGGACGCCATGCACATGGGCGTCGTGCTCCTGGATGCCAAGCTCGATACACTGATCATCAACAAGGCCTACCGCGACCTCTCCAGGATTCCCGACGGAGCCGTGGCCGTCGGCGCTCCGTTCAGCCGCCTGATGGAACTCAACCGCCGCAACGGCATCTATGGCGATATCGACGAAGAGGAATGGCAGCGCTACCTCGCCGGCCGCGTCGCGGAGATTCGCGACGGCTCCGTGTCGCCGCGCGAGTTTGTCCACGCCGACGGCAGGACGATGATGTTTTCTGTCACCGCGCTGTCCGGGGGCAAGCGGCTGTTGACCTACTACGAGATCACCGACGTCAAGCGCCGCGATGCCGAGATCGAGAGCGCCAACGCCAGGACCGCGGAGACCTTCGCCAATCTTCGCGCCATGGTCGACCAGATGCCGATCGGCGTCTTGGTCCTCGACGCGGACATGCGCGCGCAGGTGATCAACCGCGCCTTCCACGAGTTCTGGAAAATCGAGCCCAGCCGCGCCGGGATCGGCAGCGGCTTCCGCGAGCTGATGGAAGCGAGCCGCGGGATCGACCCCTACGGAGCCGACGACGAGGCATGGCAGCGCCTCATGGCCGAGCGCGAGGCCGAGATCAGGGCTGGCGTTGCCGGATCGCGGCAGCTGCCACTCAATGACGGCCGCACGCTGATTGCCTCGCTGGCGCCGCTCGCCGGCGGCAAGCGGCTGATCTCCTACGTCGACGTCACCGACATGAAGGAGCGCGAGGCGGAGGCCGAGGATGCGCGCAAGAACCTCGCCACCGTGCTGGAATCGCTGCCGGCCGGCGTCATCATCTACGATCGTGACGACAGGTTCGTCTTCGCCAACCGCAAACTGCAGGAGACGCTTCCGGCGCTGAAGCCGGTGTGGCAGCCCGGCCGCAGTTTCCGCGAGGCGCTGGTTCTCGGCCATTCGGTCGGCTATTTCCGCCAGAGCGGCGATCCTGAGATCGACAGCCTCTATGAGCGCGATCGCGACGGGTGGTTCGACGCGATGCTCGCCCACTACCGGCTGCCGAACTCATCCTATGAACGGCGCAATCCGGACGGCCGCTGGTACCAGGTCTACGACATGCGGACCGAGGACGGCACCTTCATCGGCGTGCGCGTCGACATTTCCGACATCAAGAGTCGCGAGAAGGCGCTGCATGACTCCATGCGGCAGATCGACCTGTTCCGGCACGTCATGGACGAGCTGCCGGTGGCTGCCTTCATCAAGGCCCAGGATCTCAGCATCGAATTCGTCAACAAGGCATGCGCGCTCACCGGCATTGCCAAGGAAGATGTCATCGGCCGCACCGATCGCCAGCTGTTCGGCGCCGATGATGCCGAAAACTACAGCCATGACCGACATCGAGGTCGTCGCCACCGGCAACGGGCGCGAGGTCGAGGAGTCTGTCACCCATCGCGACGGCCACCGTGCGGCAGCTGATGACGCGCAAGAGCCGCCTGGTGGCGACGGACGGGTCGGTGCATCTGGTCGGCTCCAGCACCGACATCACCGACGTCAAGGCGCGCGAGCGGGCGCTGGAAGAGAGCATGCGCGAGAATGAGGTGTTCCGCAGCCTCATCGACAATGTGCCGGTGTCGATCTACGCCAAGCGTTCGGACCTCAGGCAATTCTACGTCAACAAGGGC
>NZ_RZSG01000102.1:0-12104 GCF_003997725.1 Mesorhizobium sp. M4A.F.Ca.ET.050.02.1.1 | reverse complement strand
GAGTGGGCTGAGGAGATGGCAGGCCTCAAACGCCGGCGCCGCCCCTCATCCGGCCGTTCGAGCCACCTTCTCGCCGTGAACGGCGAGAAGGAAGAGGTGTCGCTCAAGCAAACGCGCCGTGGCAGTGCTTGTATTTCTTGCCGGAGCCGCAGGGGCAGGCCTCGTTGCGGCCGATCTTGCCCCAGGTCGCCGGGTTCCGCGGATCGCGGTTCTCCGGCGCGACGATCGCATTGGATTCCTGGCGCACCAGGAGCGCCGTCTCGCCGCCCTGGAAGTCGTCCTCGCCGGTGGTGCCGTCGATGTGGCTGCCGAACATGTCGGGGGCCTCGGGCGGCGGCGCTTCAGCGGCCTGGCGGACCAGCTCAACGCGCATCAGCTGCGCGGTGACAGCCTGGCGCAGATTGCCGAGCATGCCCTGGAACAGCTCGAAGGCCTCGCCCTTGTATTCCTGCAGCGGATCGCGCTGGGCATAGCCGCGGAAGCCGACGACCGAGCGCAGATGGTCGAGATTGACGATGTGCTCGCGCCAGAGGTGGTCCAGGGTCTGCAGCACCACCGAGCGTTCGACATAGCTCATCACGTCGGGGCCGAAACGCTCGGCGCGTTCCTTGGCTGCGGCCTCCGCGGCTGCGGTGATGCGCTCGCGGATGTCGTCCTCGGCGATGCCTTCTTCCTTGGCCCACTCCTCGACCGGCAGGTCGAGGTTGAGGAATTCGGCCACCTCGGCCTTGAGCCCGGCGACATTCCACTGCTCGGCATAGGCATTTTCGGGAATGTTCTTGGCGACGATCTCTTCGATGACGCCGTCGCGCATCTCGGCGACCGTCTCCGACAGGCCTTCGCCGTCCATAAGCTCGATGCGCTGCTCGAACACCACCTTGCGCTGGTCATTGGAGACGTCGTCATACTTCAACAGGTTCTTGCGGATGTCGAAGTTGCGCGCCTCGACCTTCTTCTGCGCCTTTTCCAGCGCCTTGTTGATCCAGGGATGGATGATCGCCTCGTCTTCCTTGAGGCCGAGCTTCTGCAGCATGCCGTCCATGCGCTCGGATCCGAAGATGCGCATCAGGTCGTCCTGCAGCGACAGGAAGAACTTCGAGCGGCCGGGGTCGCCCTGGCGGCCGGAGCGGCCGCGCAGCTGATTGTCGATGCGGCGCGATTCATGGCGCTCGGTGGCGAGCACGTAGAGACCGCCGGCGGCGAGCGCCTTTTCCTTCAGGCGGGCGACGTCGTCGCGGATTGCCTTTTCCTTGGCTTCGCGCTCCGGACCTTCCGGCAGGTCACCGAGTTCTTCGGCGATGCGCATCTCGGCGTTGCCGCCGAGCTGGATGTCGGTGCCGCGGCCGGCCATGTTGGTAGCGATGGTGATGGCGCCCGGCTTGCCGGCCTGGGCGACAATGGCGGCCTCGCGCTCGTGGTGGCGGGCATTCAGCACTTCGAAATGCTTGAAGCCGTCCTTGCGCAGGCGCTCGGCCAGTTGCTCGGATTTCTCGATCGAAGTGGTGCCGACCAGGATCGGCTGGCCCTTGTCGCGCGCGTCCTTGATCTCCCTGACGATCGCCTTGTACTTCTCGTCGACGGTCCGGTAGACCTCGTCGTCCTCATCCTTGCGCACGACCGGCAGGTTGGTCGGGATCTCGGTGACCTCGAGATTGTAGATGTTGGCGAACTCCTCGGCCTCGGTCAGCGCCGTGCCGGTCATGCCGGCGAGCTTGTCGTAGAGGCGGAAATAATTCTGGAAGGTGACGGAGGCCAGCGTCTGGTTCTCAGGCTGGATCGCCACGTGCTCCTTGGCCTCGAGCGCCTGGTGCAGGCCTTCCGAATAGCGGCGGCCGGGCATCATGCGGCCGGTGAATTCGTCGATGATGACGATCTCGCCGTTGCGAACGATATAGTCCTTGTCGCGCTGGAACAGCCGATGCGCCTTGAGCGCATTGTTGACATGGTGGACGATGGCGACGTTCTCGACGTCGTAAAGCGACTCGCCCTTCAGAAGGCCTGCGTCGCGCAGCATGTTCTCGAGCTTCTCGGTGCCTTCCTCGGTGAAGATCGAGGTCTTCTGCTTCTCGTCGATCTCGTAGTCGGCCGGGTCGAGCTTGAGCATGAAGGCGTCGATGGTGTTGTACATCTCCGAACGGTCCTCGAGCGGACCGGAGATGATCAGCGGCGTGCGCGCCTCGTCGACCAGGATGGAATCGACTTCGTCGACAATGGCGTAGCTGTGACCGCGCTGCACCATCTGCGCGCGCTCATATTTCATGTTGTCGCGCAGATAGTCGAAGCCGAGCTCGTTGTTGGTGGCGTAGGTGACGTCGGCGGCGTAGGCGGTGCGACGCTCCTCGTCGGAGAGGCCGTGGACGATGACGCCGACGGTGAGGCCGAGGAACTTGTAGATGCGACCCATCCATTCGGAGTCGCGGGTGGCGAGGTAGTCGTTGACGGTGACGACGTGGACGCCCTTGCCGGCGAGCGCATTGAGATAGACGGGCAGCGTGCCGACCAGGGTCTTGCCTTCACCGGTGCGCATCTCGGCGATGCCGCCATTGTGCAGCACCATGCCGCCGATCAGCTGCACGTCGAAGGGACGCAGGCCGAGCACGCGGCGCGCGGCCTCGCGCACGGTGGCGAAGGCCGGGATCAGGAGATCATCGAGCGAGGCGCCGTTGGCGATATCCTGGCGGAACTTTTCCGTGCGGCCGCGCAGCTCGGCGTCGGAAAGCGCCCGCATCTCGTTTTCCATTGCGTTGATGGCCTCGACCCGCGGCCGGGTCGCCTTCACCCGGCGATCGTTGGAGGAGCCGAAAACCTTACGGGCGAGACCGCCGAGACTGACCATCCAATGGCCCTTTCGATAGCATTCTTATTCGTTGCGACAGGCACCGGGCGGCCCCATCAAATCCGCGTGAAACGCGGACAAACGCAAAAAGCGCCCGGAAAACGGTTCTGGACGCAAAGTCGTTGGACAGATAAGAGGGGGCTCAAACGATGTCAACGCCGCGCTGGTCCTGCGGACCGCGCCAAATTCCGCCACGATCTGGCCGATCTGAAGCCATTCAGCCCAAGCAATCCCCACCGGAGTTAATCTTGATGACCTTATTGTTCCGCCGCGCGTCGCTCGCCAGCCTTGGCCTGGCATTCGGACTGTCGGCTCTTTCGCTGTCGCCGGTGATGGCGCAGGAAGCCGCCCCGGCCCAGCCGGCTGCCCCGGCCGCAGCCGCCAAGCCGGTCGATCCGAACACCGTGGTCGCGACGATCAACGGCCAGCCGCTGACCGAGGCGGACCTTGGGCTTGCGGAAGGCGAGCTGTCGCAGCAGTTCCAGCAGCTGCCGCCGGAACAGCGCCGCGCTGCCGCCCTTTCGGCGGCCATAGAGATCCGTGTCATGGCCGCCCAGGCGGTCGCCACCGGCCTCGACAAGGATGCCGACTTCCAACGCCGCATGGCCTTCCTGCAGCAGCGGGCGCTGCATGGCGAGATGGTCGAGAAGGGCGTCGTCGCCAAGGTGACCGACGCCGAGATTCGCGCCCGCTACGACCAGGAGATCGCCAACACACCACCGGTCAACGAGGTGCATGCCCGTCACATCCTCGTGAAGACCAAGGAAGAGGCCGAGGCGATCATCAAGCAGCTCGACGGCGGCGCCGACTTCCAGAAGCTTGCCAACGAGCACACCAGCGATCCGAGCGGCAAGTCCAATGGCGGCGATCTCGGCTGGTTCGGACCGGGACAGATGGTGCCGGAGTTCGACAAGGCAGCGTTCGCGCTCGAAGTGGGCAAATACACCAAGGAGCCGGTGCAGTCGCAGTTCGGCTGGCACGTCATCAAGCTCGAGGACAAGCGGGCCAAGCAGCCGCCTGCCTTCGAGGAGGTCAAGGATCAGGCCAAGCAGGCGGTCATCCGCGACAAGTATTTCGCGCTGGTGAAGCAACTGCGCGCCGACGCCAAGGTCGAGATTCCCGACGCCAACCTGAAGAAGGCGGTCGAGACGATCGAAAGCGGCAAGTAAGCCGGCGAGATGGAAGTCATGAAAAGGGCGCCGACCGGCGCCCTTTTTTGTTTCACGCAGAGCGTTTCACCTTTTCCTGGAAACGCTGAACCGCTCTATCTCTTTGTTTTGACGCAATTCCGGACGGAACGCCGCTTCGCACTTTTCCTGGAATTGCCGCGGCAGACAGCCATAGCCAGCCGTCAACGAGTGCTGGAAATGCCCGAAATCAGATAGTGGACGGCGGCGCGCAATCTGGCCTCGTCCTCGTCGAGACGGTTGGTCAACAGATGCCGCCAGGCATAGGAGGCGATCAGGTCGGCGACGATCTCGGCATCGACGTCGGGCGCGACCTCGCCGCGCGCCTTGGCGCGCACGATCAACTGGCCGGTGTGGGCGCGGCGTCCGGCCGCGTAGCCGGCAAGGGCGGCGGCAGCCTGGCTATCCGACTGCGCCTCGGCGATTAGCGATCTGAACACATTGCCCGACGATGTAAGGCGCCAGTGCGCGAACAGGTTCTTCAGGAAGCCGACTAGGTCGTCCTCCAGACGGCCGGTGTCGGGGACGTTGACCCGCTTCTGCCGCTGGTAGACGTCGAGCAGCAGGGCGGCCTTGCTTGGCCACCAGCGATAGATGGTCGGCTTGCCGGCCCGCGCCCGGCGCGCCACCGCCTCGATCGAAAAGCCTGAATAGCCGGCCTCCGCCAGCACCGCCTCGGCGGCGTCGAGAATGGCGTCGGCGCTCTCGGGATTGCGCTTGGCGCCGATCGATTTGCGCCCGGGGCCGGGAGTCATGCTCATCCTGATCCTCCTTGGCCGGTGAGTCCGTCACCAATCATATTGGGTTGCCTGTGCAAACGAAACGCCCCGTTCCGGGTTGCGTGCCCGCGGTCCAGCTTGGAAGGCACGGCCAGGACGCCCCTTGCGTCGGCGCGCCGTATCGGGCAAACCGGCCTTCCCTTTGCGATTTCCGCCGCCCGAGGTCCCCATGTCCGCAACGATTTCGCCGCTCGCGCCGAAGAAATATCCGAAAATGCCCGCCATCGAAGGCGTGCGCATCGCCACCGCCGAGGCGGGGATCAAGTACAAGAACCGCACCGACCTTCTGGCCATGGTCTTCGATCCGGGCACCGCCGTCGCCGGCGTGTTCACCAAGTCGAAATGTCCGTCGGCGCCAGTCGATTTCTGCCGGCAGAACCTGGGCGCCGGCAAGGCGCGCGTGCTGGTCGTCAATTCCGGCAACGCCAATGCCTTCACCGGCAAGAAGGGCCGCGCTTCCACCGCGCTGACCGGCGAGGCGGCGGCCAAGGCGGCCGGATGCGCCACGAGCGAAGTGTTCCTGGCCTCCACCGGCGTCATCGGCGAGCCGCTCGACACAGCCAGGTTCAGCCATCTGCTCGCCGGGCTGGTCAAGGATGGCAAGCCCGATCTGTGGACCGAGGCCGCCAAGGCCATCATGACCACGGACACCTATCCGAAGGTGGCGACGGCGACGGTGAAGCTCGGCGACGCCGACGTAACCATCAACGGCATTGCCAAGGGCGCCGGCATGATCGCGCCAGACATGGCGACGATGCTCTCCTTTATCGCCACCGACGCGCCGATCGCCGCACCGGTGCTGCAGGATCTGTTGTCGCGCGGCACGACCAAGACCTTCAACGCGGTGACCGTTGACAGCGATACCTCGACCAGCGACACGCTGCTCTTGTTCGCCACGGGTGCCGCGGCCAGGCGCGGTGCGCCGGCAATCACCGACGCGAAGGACGCTCGGCTCGGCGCGTTCCGCCGCGCGCTCGGCAAAATACTGAAAACGCTGGCGCTGCAGGTTGTGCGCGACGGCGAGGGTGCGCGCAAGCAGGTCGAAGTCACCGTCACCGGCGCCAAATCGGCCCGTTCGGCCAAGCGCATCGCGCTGTCGATCGCCAATTCGCCGCTGGTCAAGACGGCCGTCGCCGGAGAGGACGCCAATTGGGGGCGTGTCGTCATGGCGGTCGGCAAGGCCGGCGAGCCCGCCGACCGCGACCTTCTGTCGATCTGGTTCGGCGACAACAGGCTGGCGCATGAGGGCGAGCGCGATCCGGCCTATTCCGAGGAAGCGACCTCGGCCTACATGAAGCGTGACGACATCCGCATCCGCGCCGACATCGGCATCGGCCGCGGCAAGGCGACGGTGTGGACCTGCGACCTGACCAAGGAATATGTCGCCATCAATGGCGACTACAGGAGCTGACGACGTTGATGTCCAGACATCCGGCAAGCGTGCTCGCGACGGTGCGCCGCTACGAGGCTGCCGGGTTCCGCGCCTGGCCCGCCGCCGCCGTCCACTATGATGGCACATGGGTGGTGCGGCTGACGGCCGGCCACGCGGCCAAGCGGCTGAACTCGGTCAATCCGCTCGATCCCGGCGACACCCAGCACATTGCCGAGCGCATCGGCCGCGCCAGCCGGCGCTTCGAAGCATATGGCAGGCCGCTGACCTTTCGCATATCGCCACTGTCGGGCCCTGTCCTGTCAAAGCATCTCGACAGTGAAGGCTGGAGCAGCTTCGACGAATCGCTGGTGATGCGCCTGCCGCTCGCCGATGCCCAGCTCGATCCCGCCATGGACCAAATCCCGCTGAAGGACATCAGCCGCTTCATCGGCGCGCTGCTCAAGGTGAGTGGCTCGGACGTGTCGCTGAGGCCGGGCCTGTCGGAGATCATCGGCGCCATCCAGCCGGAGGCCGGGCTGTTCGCGCTCGAGGATGGCAGCGAGCCACTGGCGACGCTGATCTGCGTCCACGACGGCGATCTCGCCGGCCTGTTCGAAGTCGCCACCGACAAGGCGGCGCGCAACAGGGGCCACGGCCGAAACCTCATCCTGTCGGCGTTGAAGTGGGCGCGGCTGCGCGGCGCGCGGGAAGCCTGGCTGCAGGTGGAGGCCAGCAACGCGCCGGCGCTGTCGCTGTACCGATCGATGGGCTTCGAGGAAGTCTACCGCTACCACTATCGCCGGCCGCCCGGCGCATGAGCGAGCTCAAGCCAGCCTGCAAGCGCCTGCTTCTGGTCGCGGCCTGCGCGCTGGTCGACGCCGACGGGCGCGTGCTGCTGGCGCAGCGCCCCGAGGGAAAGCAGCTCGCTGGCTTGTGGGAATTCCCAGGCGGCAAGGTCGAGCCAGGCGAAACACCGGAAGAGTGCCTGATCCGGGAACTACATGAGGAGCTCGGCATCGAGACCGAGATCCCTTGCCTCGCACCGCTGACCTTCGCCAGCCATAGCTATGATCACTTTCACCTGTTGATGCCGCTTTTCGTCTGCCGCCGCTTCCGCGGGATTGCGCAGCCGAGGGAGGGGCAGGCGCTGAAATGGGTGCGGCCACGCCAGATGCGCGACTATCCGATGCCGCCGGCCGACGCGCCGCTGATCCAGTTCCTCATCGATCTCCTGTAGTCGGGGAATTCGGCGCTGGTTTAGCCAGCGTTAATGGATGATTTATCTCGATATGAAAAATTGCGGCGAGGCTGGTCTCGGCCTACACGCGTGGGGAGCGATTGCATGAGCCTGGACAAAGACTGGGAGTCAATCCGGCCGGACCGCGGCTTTCGCGCCGCCGATGCGGGCATGGGCGTGTTGCGCATCACGCTGCTGTTCGGTTCCGCCGCGGTGGCGCTGGCCCTGATCGCCGCGCCTTTCCTCGACAGCCACACGCGCCCGGCCCGCGATGGCATTGCCGGCGTCGACACGATGAGCACCGGTTCGATCGGCCATCGCGACACCTATACGCTGCGCCGCAGCGTGCTGCAGCCCCTGCCCAGCTCGATCTGCGTGATCCGCAGCGACGGCACGCGCAGCGGCGACTGCTGACATGGTTAACGATTTTTCCAGAACCGACCTATTTCACTGCCTGTTAAGCTTTTGCCGTTAACCTTTCTTAACGGGTCAACGCTAAGGTTCCTGGCAAGAGGGATCGATGATCATGAAAAAGCTGCTGCAACGGTTCATTCAAGACGAGACGGGCGCGACAGCCATTGAATATGGCGTGATCGTCACCGTCCTGTCGCTCGCCATCGTCGCCGGCGTCGGCCAGGTCGGCAATGCGATCGTGTGGTTGTTCAGCGATAACAACAGCAAGTTGGCCAACGCCTTCGCGCAGCACTGAGCCCCAAGGGGTCGCTGCTCAGCGGTCTTGCGGACCTTCCAGGATGGTCTTCAGCGAGACCTTGGCCGTGCCGGGCTTTAGCGGCTTTTGCTGCGATGCATCGGGCGCCCAGCCGGACATCCATACGAGCGAGAAGCTTGCCCTGATACGGCCGTCGGGATCGGAAAACCGTTCCGCGTAGATTTCGGCGGCGCGCGCGAAGAATTTCCGCGTGCCGGGCCGCCGGCTGCGATCGACGAGGGGGCTGGTCTCGCCCATGGCTCTCAGATCGGCGAGCAGGTCGAACATGGTGTCGTAACGCACCGTAACCGTCTCGACATCGGCGACCGGCAGCGCCAGGCCGGCGCGTTGAAGCAGCGCGCCGGCGTCGCGGACATCGGTGAAGGGAATGACGCGCGGGCTGGCGCCGCCGTAGAGCTCGGTCTCGGCGGCGAGCAGGCTCTCGCGCAGTTCGGAAAGCGTGCCGGCGCCGGCCAGGGCGCCGAGAAAAAGCCCGTCGGGCCGCAGCGCCCGCCGGATCTGGGCCAGCATGCCGGGAATATCGTTCATCGCCTGCAGCGACAGCAGCGACACGACAAGGTCGAGGCTTTGCGCCTCGAACGGCACAGTTTCGAGCGCCGCCACCAGCCCGGCTGCGCCTGCGAGGAAGGCAGTGTCCGCTTCGACGCGCGCTATCTCCGCCGCCTTGCCGCTTTCGGCGAGCACATCCCCTGCCGCCGGCGTCTGGCAAAACAGCGCGGCCGCCTTGCCGAAGCTGCGCTCGACCGCGCCGAGCCGGTCGGCAAGGTCATCGGCTGCCCGCCGCATCAGGAAATCGGCGCCGCCCACGGGGTGGGCCAGGGCGCGACGCTTGCGCGCCAGCCAGAGCGAGGTGTCGATGATAGGCTGCAACGGGCAGGTTCCTGTTTCCCGCTCTCTGATATAGTGGAGCGGCGACGAAACCACGTGGCCGATCCAATGCCGAAGATCAAGACCGTTGAACTCGGGACAATCGCGCGGAGGGCATTGGCCTTGCCGGCGCGCATCCTGTTTCCGCCGGTCTGCGCCGGCTGCCGGCGCCATGTCTCGCAGCCCGGGGTGCTGTGCGGCACCTGCTGGCCGAAGCTCAGGCTGCTGGAACGGCCCTGGTGCGCGGTGATGGGCACGCCGTTCACCCACGACATGGGCGAGGGCTTCCTCTGCGCCGAAGCCATTGCCGATCCGCCGCCTTTCGAGCGGGCGCGGGCGGCGGTCGTCTATTCCGGCGTCGCGCGCCAGATGGTGCAGGGCCTGAAGTACCAAGACCGTACGGATCTGGCGCCATGGATGGCGCGCTGGATGCAGCGTGCCGGAGCCGAGCTGATCGCGGAGGCTGATCTCGTCGTGCCGGTGCCGTTGCACTGGCGGCGCTTCTTCCGGCGGCAGTTCAACCAGTCGGCCGAGCTGGCGAGGGCGGTGTCGCACCTCAGCGGCCTGCCTTTCTCGGCTTCGGTTGTGAGGCGCGTGAAGCTCACCCGCCAGCAGGTCGGGCTGGAGCGGCAGGAGCGCGAGGACAATGTGCGCGCCGCCTTCCGCGTGCCGTCCGAGGCGGAGATCGAGATCGCCGGCCGCCGGGTGCTGTTGGTCGACGATGTCTATACCACCGGCGCGACCGTGAGATCGGTGGCCAAGGCACTGAAGAAGGGCGGCGCCGGCGCCGTCGACGTGCTGACCTTCGCGCGCGTTTTGCCAGGGGACTTTCGAGCCGACGAGTCCGCGACTATATAAAACGACAAATGTTGTTGTTGTCCCAGAGCGCTGCGCGCTTCCAGGTGACATGCAGGAATGCTGATCGATGATTGATGTGACGATCTATACGCGCATGATGTGTGGCTATTGCACCGCGGCCAAGCGGCTGCTCGAGCGCAAGGGCGTCGCCTACACCGAGCACGATGCCTCCTTCTCGCCGGAACTGCGCCAGGAAATGATTTCCCGGGCGCATGGCCGCTCTACATTTCCGCAGATTTTCATCGGCGACACGCATGTCGGCGGCTCCGACGACCTCCACGAGCTGGAGGCCGAGGGCCGGCTCGATGCGCTGCTCGCCGACGGTTCGAGGGGTTGATCATGGGTGGTTTCAAGGCAGCGGCGGTGCAGATGCGTTCGGGCACCAGCCCCGAGCGCAACGCGGTCGATCTGGAGCGTCTGGTGCGCGAGGCGGCAGGCCTGGGCGCCACCTATGTGCAGACCCCCGAGATGACCGGCGCGCTGGTGCGCGACAAGGAGGCGCGGGCCGCTTCCTTCACCTCAGAGGACAAGGACATCATCGTTTCGACCGCCCGGAAGCTGGCGAAGGAGCTCGGCATCTTCCTGCATATAGGCTCGACCGCCATCCTGCGCGCCGACGGCAAGCTGGCCAACCGCGCGTTGCTGTTCGCGCCCGATGGCACCACCATCGCCAGCTACGACAAGATCCACATGTTCGACGTCGACCTCGACAATGGCGAGAGCTGGCGCGAATCCGCCGCCTACGAGCCGGGCACCGAGGCCGTCATCGCCGAGATCGACGGTGCCAGGCTCGGCTTTGCCGTCTGCTACGACCTGCGCTTCCCGCAGCTGTTCCGCGCCGAGGCGCTGGCCGGCGCCAATGTGCTTTCGGTGCCCGCCGCCTTCACCCGGCAGACCGGCGAAGCACACTGGCACGTGCTGCTTCGGGCTCGCGCCATCGAGAACGGCGCCTATGTGGTTGCGGCCGCGCAAGGGGGCCTGCACGAGGACGGCCGCGAGACTTTTGGCCACTCGCTGATCGTCGACCCGTGGGGCCGCATCGTGGCGGAAGCCGCCCATGAGGAGCCCGGCGTGATCGTCGCCGAGATCGATCCAGCGCAGTCGCTCGCCGCGCGCAGGAAGATCCCCAATCTGAAGAACGCGCGCGAGTTCGCCGTCAATGCCGGCGAGGCGCCGCGTCTCAGGGGTGCAGCTTCTTGATCCGTTTTTCCCTGATCTGCGAGCACGAACACGAATTCGAGGCGTGGTTCCGCAGCAATGACGATTTCGGCACGCAGAAGAAGCGTGGCTTGGTCGATTGCCCGAGCTGCGGCTCGCACAAGGTTGACAAGGCGCTGATGGCGCCGGCCGTCTCGACCGGGCGCAAACAGGAAAAGATCGCGCTCGCCATGGGCGAGGCGCAGAAGCAGGCATTGGCGCAGTTGAAGGCGCTCGCCGAGAAGGTGCGCGAGAACGCCGACTATGTCGGCGACAAGTTCGCCGAGGAAGCGCGCAAGATCCATTTCGGCGAGACCGATCCGCGCGGCATCTATGGCGAGGCGACGCCGGAGGAAGCGAAGAGCCTGGCCGAGGACGGCGTCGAGTTCACGCCAATCCCGACCTTTCCGGACGACCGGAACTGAGCATCCAGCCAGGCTAGCCCAAGCTTTCGATCAGCTTCCCGAGCAATCTCGCGAGCGTCTCCCGCTCCTCGCGCGTCAGTCCGGCGAGGATGTCATGTTCGTTGGCGACATGGGCGACGAGTGCCTCATCGGTCACGGCCAGGCCCTTTTCGGTGAGCGCAACGACAACCCCGCGCCGGTCGCTGGGGTGCGGCGCGCGCATGATCAAACCGGCCTTTTCCAGCCGGTCGAGGCGGGCGGTCATGGCGCCGGAAGTCACCATCGTCGCCTCGTAGAGATCGGTCGGCGTCAGCGCGTAGGGCTTGCCGGACCGGCGCAGGGTCGCCAGCACGTCGAACTCGCCTTGCTGCAATCCGAAGCGGGCAAACAGCGGCGCCAGCCGCTCGCGCGAGATCAGCGAGGCGGCTTCGTTCAGCCGTCCGATCACGGCCATAGGCGAGACGTCCAGGTCTGGCCGTTCCCTTTGCCACTGCTCGATCGCCCTTGCCGCCCGATCCATCTATCTCACCGAAAAGTATCTTGACATAAAGAATCTCTGCACTATGTTATCGCAAAACACAATAGCGGCCAAGCGCTGCGATTGAACGACGGGACCATCCGATGAAAATTCTCTGGG
>NZ_RZSG01001029.1:0-1809 GCF_003997725.1 Mesorhizobium sp. M4A.F.Ca.ET.050.02.1.1 | reverse complement strand
GTATCGACCGAGAGCGGCGCGGCTTCGGCCTTGACGAATCCCTTTGCAGCAAGTTCGGCAATGCCGCTGCCGGCCAGCGCCTCGCCCAGCGCGATCTCCGGCAGGTCTACCTGCTTCACGTCGATCGAAACCGGCAGCGATGTCGTGCCGCTCTCCGCCGGCTGATTGCTCGCCAACGGCAGCCGCGCCAGTTCGATCCGCTCGGCAGCAAGGTGGTCGGCGCTGAAGTTCTTCGACAGAAGCGCCAGCGGCGACCAGTCGAGAGCCACCTTGCGTGCCACCAGCCAAGGTCCGCCGCGGTCTTCCACCACGATATGGTCGAGCCTGAGCGCGCCGGACCAGATGCCGTCGATGCCGCTGACGGTGACCTTGCGCTCATCACTCGACGCCAGGTTCGAGATCATGCCGGCGAGATTGTCGCGCCCGCTCTCGGTCTTGGTCAGCACGACCAGCGCGCCGACCGCCGCCGCCACCACGATGAGCAGCGTGTAGAGAAAAATGCGAAGTATGCGCCAGAACGTCTTCATCAGAAGGCCTGACCAATGCCGGCATAGATGCCGAAACGCGGGTCGCCCGGCCCGCGATTGAGCGGCACCGCCGCATCGACACGCAGCGGCCCGAACGGTGTAAGATAGCGCACGCCGACGCCGGCGCCGACCTTCATATCGGCAAAGTCCGGAAACGACTTCGTCGAAACGGTGCCGGCATCGACGAACGGCACGATGCCGATCGTGTCGGTGATGGCGATGCGCATCTCGACCGAAGTCTCGAAGAAGGAAAGCCCGCCGATCGGCTGTCCGTCGATGTCCTTCGGGCCGATGCCCTGATAGGCATAGCCCCGCACCGAGCCGCCGCCGCCCGAATAGAAGCGCCGGTCGGCCGGAACGCTCTGCAGGCCGGTGCCGACGATGGAGCCGATGCTGGCGCGCTCGGCGAGCACGAATTTGGAAGCTGTGTCCAGCGACTGGTAAGCCGACCCTTCGCCCTTCAGCTTGAGGAACGTCGCGCCGTTCAGTATGTCGTAGCTCGGCTCGGCATAGGCCAGCACCCTGAAACCTCTTGTCGGATTAAGCCGGTTGTCCCTGGCGTCATAGACATATTGCAAGGGTACGCTGGCGATCAGGTAGGTGTGCTTGCCGAACGCGTCGGTGATCCTCGAATAGTCGAGGGCGAATTCCGCCGAAACCCTCTGCTTCTTGTCCAGATCATAGGAGACGCCCATGTTGCCCTTGACCGAGAAATGGTCATAGGCGTCGGGATGCTCGAATACGGTCTTGATGCCGGTGAAGAATTTCGAGGACGGCCCAATCACGCCCGGTTTCTCGAACATGATGCCGGCATTGTAGTTGAGTTCGCCCAGATCGTTGCTGCCGATGCCGCTGATGGCACCCTCGATACGCAGCTTTTCGGCGCGCCCGAACAGGTTGCGGTGGCCCCAATAGCCTTCCAGGCCCAGCCCTTCCGTGTTGGAGACGGTGCCGCCGATGCCGAAATAGCGCGGCTTGCGCTCGCTGACCTGGACGTTGATCGGGATGTTGCCCTCGGTGTCGAGGCTTTCGCCTTCCTTCATCGTCACGCTGTTGAACACCTCCAGTCCGAGCAGCCGGTCGCGCGCGTCGTCGATCTCGTCGGGCGAATATTGGCGGCCGCGCTTCAGCCCAGTCATGTATTCGGTGAAGTCGCGGTCGACCTTCTCGGTTCCGTCGACCGTGGTGTCGCCATAGCCGGCGACCGGCCCGGCCGCGACCGTCAGCGTCACGTCGAGCGTCGAGCTGGCGTGCTCGGCGATGATCTGGCGGTCCGTGATCC
>NZ_RZSG01001028.1:0-1816 GCF_003997725.1 Mesorhizobium sp. M4A.F.Ca.ET.050.02.1.1 | reverse complement strand
CAAGGTCGCGGCGCGCCGATCAAATTCCTCGGCCGGTGGGCCGACCAGTCTGCGGGCATTCGGCCCGCGTTAGATGCAAGGGGTTTTCGAGGACCCCGAAAAGGAGAACGGCATGAACCAAGAGGTCATGAATCTCTTCAACCCCCAGGCGCCGGCGCAGGTGTTCGATTCCATCCGGATATCGCTCGCCAGCCCTGAGAAGATTCTGTCCTGGTCGTTCGGCGAGATCAAGAAGCCGGAGACCATCAACTACCGCACCTTCAAGCCGGAGCGTGACGGCCTGTTCTGCGCGCGCATTTTCGGTCCGATCAAGGACTATGAATGCCTGTGCGGCAAGTACAAGCGCATGAAGTACAAGGGCGTCATCTGCGAGAAGTGCGGCGTCGAAGTCACGCTGTCGCGCGTGCGCCGCGAGCGCATGGGCCATATCGAGCTCGCCGCGCCCGTCGCCCATATCTGGTTCCTGAAGTCGCTGCCCTCGCGCATTGGCACGCTGCTCGACATGACGCTGAAGGACATCGAGCGCGTCCTCTACTTCGAGAACTACATCGTCACCGAGCCTGGCCTGACCGCGCTGAAGGAGCACCAGCTGCTCAGCGAGGAAGAGTACATGATCGCCGTCGACGAATATGGCGAGGATTCGTTCACCGCCATGATCGGCGCAGAGGCCATTCACGACCTGCTGGCCGGCATGGATCTGGAGAAGATCGCCGGCGACCTGCGTTCGGAACTAGCTTCGACCACCTCCGAACTCAAGCAGAAGAAGTTCCTGAAGCGGCTCAAGGTCGTCGAGAACTTCATGGAGTCGGGCAACCGTCCGGAATGGATGATCATGAAAGTGGTTCCGGTGATCCCGCCGGACCTGCGCCCGCTCGTCCCGCTGGACGGCGGCCGTTTCGCGACGTCCGACCTCAACGATCTCTATCGCCGCGTCATCAACCGCAACAACCGCCTCAAGCGGCTGATCGAGCTGCGTGCGCCCGGCATCATCGTGCGCAATGAAAAGCGCATGCTGCAGGAAGCGGTCGATGCCCTGTTCGACAACGGCCGCCGCGGCCGCGTCATCACCGGCGCCAACAAGCGTCCGCTGAAGTCGCTGTCCGACATGCTGAAGGGCAAGCAGGGCCGGTTCCGCCAGAACCTGCTCGGCAAGCGCGTCGACTATTCCGGCCGCTCGGTCATCGTGACCGGCCCGGAGCTCAAGCTGCATCAGTGCGGCCTGCCGAAGAAGATGGCGCTCGAACTGTTCAAGCCCTTCATCTACGCCCGCCTCGACGCCAAGGGTTTCTCCTCGACCGTCAAGCAGGCCAAGAAGCTGGTGGAGAAGGAGCGTCCGGAAGTCTGGGATATCCTGGACGAGGTCATCCGCGAGCATCCGGTGCTGTTGAACCGCGCTCCGACGCTGCACCGCCTCGGCATCCAGGCGTTCGAGCCGACCCTGATCGAAGGCAAGGCGATCCAGCTGCATCCGCTGGTCTGCACGGCCTTCAACGCCGACTTCGACGGCGACCAGATGGCCGTTCACGTTCCGCTGTCGCTGGAAGCGCAGCTCGAAGCCCGCGTGCTGATGATGTCGACCAACAACATCCTGCACCCGGCTTCCGGCGCGCCGATCATCGTGCCGTCGCAGGACATGGTTCTCGGTCTCTACTATCTCTCGATCGTCAACCAGAACGAGCCGGGCGAGGGCATGGTGTTCGCCGACATGGGCGAGCTCCAGCACGCGCTGGAGACCAAGGCGGTGACGCTGCACGCCAAGATCAAAGGCCGCTTCCGCTCGGTCGATGCCGAAGGCAATGTCGTGTCGAAGATCTAT
>NZ_RZSG01001027.1:0-1816 GCF_003997725.1 Mesorhizobium sp. M4A.F.Ca.ET.050.02.1.1 | reverse complement strand
CCATTCAGGAACGACGGCGACACCATGGTGATGTCGTGCAGATGGCCGGTGCCCTGCCAGGGATCGTTGGTGACGTAGGTGTCGCCCTCGAACATCTCCTCGCGCGGGATCGCGTTCATGAAATGCAGCACGGCCTCGGCCATGGTGTTGACGTGGCCAGGCGTGCCGGTGACCGCCTGCGCCAGCATCTGGCCGCGCGGGTCGAACACGCCCGCCGACAGGTCGCCGGACTCGCGCACCGAGGTCGAAAAAGCGGTGCGAAGTAGGGTAAGCGCCTGCTCCTCGACCACCGAGATCAACCGGTTCCACATCACCTGCATGCGGATTTCGCCAATGTCGCTCATGCCTGGCTGCCTTTGCGGATGAGAAGGATCGCGCCGTCGCTCTGGATGACGGCATCGAAGCTGGTGGTGATGACGGTGGAGGTCTCGCGCTCGACGATGACCGCCGGCCCGGCCACGCGATCGCCGGCGCAAAGCGTCTCACGGTCGATGATGCCATAGGTCTGCGGCGCGCCGCTCGCCGGATCGAAGACAGCCCGGGTGGTGACTGCTTCACTCGACCGCTTGCCGGCGGTAAGTTCATGCCTGGCGACGGCCGGGCGAACATCCGTCGCCTTGACCGACCAGGTGACGATCTCGATCTCCAGCCCGTCGAGCCCCTCGATGGCGCGGCCGAAGAAGCGCTGGTAGTTCGTCTCGAACAGCTCCTTCAGCCTTGCTACGGCATCGTCGCCGAACGGCTCGTCCGCCAGCGCCACGGGAATTTCCCAGCCCTGGCCGGCGTAGCGCATGAAGGCGGTGATCTCGCAGGCGATCCTGCCGCTGGCGCCGGTTCGCACGAAGCCCTCGGCCGACGCCTTGAGATCGGCGAGCAGGGCGTTGACCTCGGAAGGCGTGAACCGCGACAGCCGCGTCAGCTTAGAGGCCAGCGCCTCGTAGCCGAATGGCGCCTTCAGGAAACCGATCGCCGACCCGACGCCGGCGCCCTTGGGGACGATGCACTGGTCGATGCCGAGCTTCTCGCACAGCCTTGCCGCGTGGAGGGGCGCGGCGCCGCCGAAGGCGATCATCAGATTGTCGGAGATGTTCTTGCCGTTTTCGACGGCATGGACGCGGGCGGCATTGGCCATGTTCTCGTCCACCACTTCGCAGATGCCGAAGGCGGTCGACATCGCGTTGAGTGACAGCCGCTCGCCGACGCGCAGGATCGCCTGCTCGGAGGCAGAGGTATCGAGCTTGATCGCGCCGCCGGCGAAATTGTCAGGATCGAGCTTGCCGAGCACAAGGTCGGCGTCGGTGATCGCCGGACGCTTGCCGCCGCGGCCGTAGCAGGCCGGACCTGGCTCCGATCCGGCGCTTTCGGGCCCGGTCTGGATGCGGCCCATGGCGTCGACCCAGGCGATGGAGCCGCCGCCGGCACCGATCTCGATCATCTCGATCACGGGAATAGAGATCGGCATGCCCGATCCCTTGCAGAAGCGGTAGGTGCGCGCCACCTCGAAGGTCCTTGCCGTGCGCGGCGCATAGTCCTCGATCAGGCAGATCTTGGCGGTGGTGCCGCCCATGTCGTAGGAGACGACCTCTTCCAGGCCGAAGCGCCTTGCGATGTCGGCCGCGAAGATGGCGCCGCCGGCCGGTCCGGATTCGACCAGCCGCACCGGGAATTCCGAGGCGGTCTCCACTGAGATCAGGCCGCCGCCCGAATGGATCATGAACACCGGGCAGTCGGCGCCCATCTCCTTCAGGCGGATCTGCAGGCGGGCGAGGTAGTCGGCCATCTGCGGCCGCACATAGGCGTTGGCGCAGACCGTGTT
>NZ_RZSG01001026.1:0-1820 GCF_003997725.1 Mesorhizobium sp. M4A.F.Ca.ET.050.02.1.1 | reverse complement strand
GCGGGGTTCTATGTTCTCAGCACGGACCGTCGTCGATGATGCGATAGTCCGCCGCGCGGGCCTCGCAGGCATTCGGGAAAGTGCGCAGTTGCCCGCCTCGACGGGCACAGACCGGAGCGTATTCGCGGGTGCAGAATGTCGGCTCGTCGCCACCGCCGCCGTCGCGGCATGGGCCATCGCGCACGATGCGGTATCCGGCCCGATCGGCAAGGCAGGCATTGGCGAAGGTCTGGCGGTCGCCGCCGCGGCGGGCGCAGACCGGCTCATACTCCCTGGTGCAGAATTGCGGCTCCGGCCTTGGCGGCCGCGGGCGCGGTCCCGGTCCTTCGTCCACCACCACCGTGCATGCCGCAAGCAGTGCCGACAGGAACAGGAGAGCAAAGCCCTGTCGCGAGAAAAGCGTCGTAAGGAATTTCATCAATGCCTCCCGGCGCACGACCCCGAAGATCACGCGCAAAATCATAGTGCAATGGACCCGCTCCCGCGCAAAACACGCTTGCCGATCCTCGCCATTCCTCTGACAAATGCAACCCCCGTTTGCGGACGACATGGCGCTGCCGCTGGCGCCATTCGGCTGTCCGCGAGGGGGCCGCTGGCCCATGCGTGGCCCGGCTCTGGCCGATGACCGGGCATGGCGCCGGGTCTATCGAAGTGCTGCGTCGGCGCGCTCATCGGGCCCACCCGCGGCGCTGTCTTGCAACCATCACGTTTCCGTGCGATAAATTCCGTGTTCGGGCATTTGCGACCCGGAGAGCGGAACGTTTTGGACGACCTTTCCCCGATAATGTGAATCTCTGACGGCCCCGTTTTTCGGCGGGGGGTTTGACCATGCGCCAATGCATGACTGCCGAAGCAACCACCGGGACATGCCCAAGGCGCCAGCGGCGGGCAAACCATATTAAGACTGACACGGGTGAGAGGAGTTTCCCCCAATGGCCCAGACCGGCACCGTAAAGTTCTTCAACGCCACCAAAGGCTTCGGCTTCATCACGCCTGACGGCGGCGCCAAGGATGTGTTCGTCCACATCTCGGCGATCGAGGCTTCGGGCCTGCGCACGCTGGTCGATGGCCAGAAGGTCACCTTCGACGTCGAGCCCGACCGCATGGGCAAGGGTCCGAAGGCGGTCAATCTCCGCGCCGCCTGATCGATTGGCCTAAGCATCGGCCTGCGCGGAGGAGCGACGGGCGCTGCAAAGGTCGTGAACCGGCTTCCGAGCCGTAGCTGAATTCTCCTAGGCGCGACGGGCCACCGTCGCGCCTTTTCCATGCCTGACGCAAGACATCCGAAGGGTGCCGCGCATTTGAGCTAACAGCCTGCATCAAAACAATAATTCAAATCGCGGCGCGCAAAGCGCGGCGGACGCAACACGCTCTCGAAATGCCTGCCATGCGGCGCAAAAACTTTCTCTTGCCGATAGCGCTAAAATAAAGGACAAATTTCCACTCGGGCATTTGCCGGCCCGAGACTGACTTTATGGGATCAAAGGAGCTTCCCATGCCGCAGACCGGCACCGTCAAGTTCTTCAATCATGCCAAAGGCTTCGGCTTCATCACGCCGGACGATGGCGCGAAGGATGTCTTCGTCCATATTTCGGCCGTGCAGGCGTCGGGTCTTCCCGGTCTTGAGGATGGGCAGAAAGTGACATTCGACACCGAGCCGGACAAGCGCGGCAAGGGTCCGAAGGCCGTCAACCTGTCGATCGGCTAAGCCGGTTCAGGACAGACCTGGCGGAGACTGATGAGGCGGGTCCGCTCTCGCCGGGTCTATGGTTTTGCGCAAGCAATCGAAATGTCAGGCCGGATTTCGTTCAGCCTCCGTT
>NZ_RZSG01001025.1:0-1820 GCF_003997725.1 Mesorhizobium sp. M4A.F.Ca.ET.050.02.1.1 | reverse complement strand
CGCGCGGCATGCCCCTGACGAGACGCCGGTTCATAAGCGGCCGGCAAGTTGGGGAAAACCGGAAAAACCGATTCGTGTTGCCCCGGGGACTCTTGTCACCGAGTCAGCGCATGAGGTATTTGTAGTTGAGAAATAACTAGATTTCGTGCGGCGGACCTAATCACCCGATATATGTGGTGTTGTCTGCCCGGCGGGAGCCGGGACGGGAAGGGATTCCGATCGCCGCACGCCTCAGCAGGAGCGCGGTCTCATGAACTGGACTGACGAGCGGGTAGAACTTCTCAGGAAACTGTGGTCGGAAGGGCTGAGCGCCAGCCAGATTGCGGCACAGCTGGGAGGCGTCAGCCGCAACGCGGTCATCGGCAAGGTGCATCGCCTGAAGCTGTCGGGCCGCGGCCGCGCGACGGCCAGCCCGGCTCGCCAGAAGAAAACCGTGCAGGGATCGTCCATCCAGAAATCGGTATCGCGCGCCGCGACCGCCACGCGCCATGTCACCACCTCGATCGGCGCGACCGCGCTCCAGGCTCAGTTCGACGCCGAGCCTGTGGCGCGCCACTATATCCGCCCGGTGGAAAACGTCGTCGTGCCGATCTCGCGGCATCTGCAGCTGGTCGAGCTGACCGAGCGCACCTGCAAATGGCCGAATGGCGACCCGCTGTCGGAAGACTTCAACTTCTGCGGCAACGACGCCGCCGAGACCGGCCCGTACTGCAAATACCACTCTCGCGTCGCGTTCCAGCCGGCGGCGGAGCGGCGCAGAAGCCGCTGAGCAATAGCGAATAGCGAATAGGAACGGCTTGGCTTCTTGTGACAGGGAGCAAGCCGTTTTTGGTGTTCTCTATTCGCTACTTTCTATTCGCTGTTCGCTCTCCCTTCACAGCCATCCATTCTTCCTGAACCGCCAGTACAGGAACGAGCAGATCAGCGCGATCGCAACCAGCACGGTCGGGTAGCCATACTCCATATGCAGTTCCGGCATGTCGTTGAAATTCATGCCGTAGATGCCGGCGAAGGCCGTCGGCACCGCCAGGATGGCGGCCCAGGAGGCGAGTTTTTTCGAGATCGCGGTTTCCTGACTCTGGCCGACCAGAAGACTGGCTTCGAACGCGAAAGCCAGCACCTCGCGCAGGCTGTCGATCTTTTCCTGGACCGTGCGGATATGGTCGGTCACGTCGCGGAACAGCGGGTGCATCGAAGCATTGATCTGCGGCAGGTCGGCGCTGGTCAGCCGGCGGCAGACCTCGACCAGCGGCAGAGCCGCGTTGCGCAGCCGCAGGAGATCGCGGCGCAGCATATAGAGCCGCTCGATGTCGGAGCCGGTCATCGGCCTGAGCAGGACCTTGTCCTCGATCGCCTCGACCTCGTCCTCGATCTGCTCCAGAACCGGCATGTAGTTGTCGACGATGAAGTCGAGAATGGCATAGAGGACGAAGTCCTCGCCCTTGGCGAGCGAATGCGGGCAGGTTTCCCAATGCTGACGGACCGCGGCATAGGATGTCGACGGTCCATGCCTGACGCTGACGATGTAGCCGGCGCCGACGAACAAATGCGTCTCGCCGAAGGTGACGCGGCCGTCGATCAGCTGGGCGGTGCGCGCGACGATGAACAGGGCATCGCCATATTGCTCGATCTTCGGCCGCTGGTGCGGATGCTCGGCATCCTCGATCGCCAGATCGTGCAGATGGAATTGCGCCTGTACGCGCAGCAAAAGATTGCGGTCCGGCTCCAGAAGTCCGATCCAGACGACATGGTCAGGCTTCTTGGCCCAGTCACCGGCCTCCTCGATCGGAATGTCGGCGATGCGGCGGCCGGCCGTATAG
>NZ_RZSG01001024.1:0-1822 GCF_003997725.1 Mesorhizobium sp. M4A.F.Ca.ET.050.02.1.1 | reverse complement strand
CCTCAAGGGGGAGGGGTACCAGGAGTATCCCTTGTCCGCCCCACTCATCGAAATGCGCGGCATCACCAAGAGCTTCGGGGCCGTCAAGGCGAACGAGGCCGTGGATCTCAGCGTCGCACCGGGCGAGATCCTTGGGCTGCTTGGCGAGAACGGCGCCGGCAAGACGACGCTGATGAACGTGCTGTTCGGCGCCTATGCACCTGACGCCGGCGAGATACTGGTCGAGGGCCGGCCGGTCGCCATCCACAGTTCGGCCGACGCGCTCGCCGCCGGCATCGGCATGGTGCACCAGCATTTTCATCTGGCGCCGCGGCTCACGGTGCTCGAGAACCTCCTGATCGGCATTCCGGGCAAGTCGGGCCGCATCGACCGCGCCGGCGGGTTGGCGCGGCTGAAGGAGATCGGCCGCCAGCATGGGCTGAGCCTCGATCCGACGCTGCCGGTCTCGGCGCTGTCGGTCGGCGAGCAGCAGCGGCTGGAGATCATCAAGGCGTTGTTTCGCGGCGCGAAGCTTTTGATCCTCGACGAGCCGACGGCGGTGCTGGCGCCAGGTGAGGTCGACGGCCTGTTCGCCGCCCTGCGCTCGATGGCGGGCCAGGGGCTCGGCATCATTTTCATCTCGCACAAGCTCAACGAAGTACGGGCACTCACGCATCGCTGCGTGGTGCTGCGGCACGGCAAGGTCGCGGGCCGCGTCGACGACCCCGCCAACACGACGTCGTCCGCCATGGCGCAATTGATGTGCGGCCGCGAGATCTTGCCGCCGGCCAGAGGGCCCTCGACGCCAGGCGCGACGGTGCTTACCCTCGACGGCATTTCCACGTCGGGTCATCTCGGCACCGCGTTGCGAGATGTGTCGCTTTCGGTGCGGGAAGGCGAGATCCTCGGCATCGCCGGCGTCTCCGGCAATGGCCAGCGGGCGCTGGCCGACGTCATTTCCGGCATGCTGGCGCCGAAGGCCGGCGCGATGACGATAGCCGGCAAAGCGGTTGCGCAATTCTCGCCGCGCGCGGTACAGGCACTCGGCCTTGGCCGTATCCCGGAAGACCGGATGACGACCGGGCTGGTGACCAATCTGCCGCTCGCCGATTCCATGGTGCTGCCGCGCATCGGCACCGAGGCGTTCAGCCGCAAGGGTCTGCTCAATCCGTCCGCCATCCGCGCCTTCGCCGAGGAACAGATCAAGGCCTATGACATACGCTGCCCGGGGCCGATGGTGCGCGCTGGCGCGCTCTCCGGCGGCAATCTGCAAAAGGCACTGCTGGCGCGCGAGCTCGCCTTCGATCCGAAAGTGCTGATCGTGTCGCAGCCGACGCGCGGCCTCGACATCGGCGCTGCCCGCTTCATCCACGAGAAGTTCCTCGCCATGCGCGCCAAGGGCTGCGGCATCATCGTCATCGGCGAGGACCTCGAGGAACTGCTAATGCTCTCGGACCGCATCGCGGTGATGTATGAGGGCCGCATCGCCGGCACACTCGCCGGTGCGGACGCCACCGTCGCAAGGCTCGGCCTGATGATGACCGGCGTGGAGGGGAGGGCGTAAAGCATGGGTTTGCCTCTGATTTCGAACGCCGGCGCCGCCCCTCACCTGCCTGCCGGCGTCCTCTCCCCGTATAGTGACGGGGAGAGGGGCGCTGTCATGGCTGATTTCGCCAATCACCTGCGTTGCAAGAGGGTCGCCGCCGTCGCAGCCAGTGTCCAGCCGATAGATGGGTAACAGTTTGAACCGGATACATAGGTAACAGTTCTCCCCCTATTTGTCCGCTGCAGCGCCAAGCGGATTGGTTAGCGCGGCGCTGCAGCGGACAAGCGTCATACGCCT
>NZ_RZSG01001023.1:0-1826 GCF_003997725.1 Mesorhizobium sp. M4A.F.Ca.ET.050.02.1.1 | reverse complement strand
AGTCCGCCCGCGCCTGACATCCGGCGCCGCTTCGCCGACGAGGATCCGGCAGCAAAGGACGTGGCCGAGCTGATCGAGCGCGCCATCCGCAAGCAGGTTGACGACTCCAAGCTCCAGGTCGAACTGGAGGGCGAGGCGCAAGACGGCTTCCTGGCTGGTCGCGGCATCATCCGGCTTCGCTTCAAGAGCGACATCGTCAAGGACGAGACGACCAACGAAGAGCTTGCCAAGGTCAGCGACGAGCAGAACGGGGGCAAGGTAGACGCAGGCGATGAAACTGGGTCGAAACCTGACCCGGTTTCCGGCGATGACTATGGCGCGCCCGATCATCAGCAAGCAGGCGCCCCGGCCGAACGGCTTGCGAACGAATGCATCGAGTTCGAGGCCGTAAGCTGGCGCGATTACCGGCACGGCCCGGCGAAGCGCTGGAAGGATCGGCCGTGGGACGCATTCCGCTTCGTCGTGCAGCGCGAAGACGAGGGTTCGGTGTTCGACGCCGGCCTGATCAGCATCCAGACCGACGACCAGGAGAAGAAGGCGCGCGGCGAAGGTGATAGCGATCTGTGCGGCTGGGAAATCTGGGACAAGAGCACCCGCAAGGTCATCTTCATCGACGACAACGGCGTTGTGCTGAAGAAGGTCGACGACCCGCTTGGCCTGAGCGATTTCTTCCCGATCCCGGCGCCCGTGCAGCCGATCGAGCTGACCGGCCGGCTGATGCCGGTCAATCCGTTTTCGATCTACAGCCGGCTCGCCGATGAGCTGGACCTGACCACCAAGCGCATCGGCGTCATCACGCGCCACATGAAGGTCAAGGGCTGGTATTCCGGCGACGCTGGCGACATCGCCAACATGCTGGCGGCCGATGACACCGAATTCGTGCCGATCGGCAACGCCGACATCTGGGCAGCCAATGGCGGGCTCTCTGGTGCGGTCGCGTTCTGGCCGGTCGAGAAGTTCATTCTGGTGCTGCGGGAACTCTACAGTGCCCGTGAACAGACCAAGCAGGCCATCTACGAAATCACCGGCATTTCCGACATCGTGCGCGGCGCTTCGCAAGCGAGCGAGACGGCGACGGCTCAGAACATCAAGACGCAATGGGGCTCGCTGCGCATCCAGAAGATGCAGCGCATGATGGAACGCTGCGCGCGCGACATCTTCGTCATGATGGCCGAAATCATCCCGGCGAAATTCTCGCATGAGACGCTGCAGCAGATGACCGGCGTCCAGATCATTCCGACGCAGCAGGATCTGACCCCAGTGCAGCCGCCGCCTGCACCGCCGCCCGGCGCTCAAGTGCCGCCCGAGCAGCAACAGCAGCTTCAACAGGCCACGCAGGCGGCTCAGCAGGCCGAACAGCAGCGGCAAGCGAAGTTGGCCAAGCTGCAGTCGATCCAGCAGCTTCTGACGCAGCCCCTGGCCATGATGTACCGCATCGACGTCGAGAGCGATTCCACGGTCAAGGCGGACCTGACCAGGCAGAAGGCCGAGACGGCCGAGTTCATGCAGGCAGCCGGCGCCTATTGGGCCGCTGTCGGCCCGCTGATCCAGCAGGGCGAGATGTCGAAGGAAGTGGCGGTCGAAATCTTCGCCGCGAACTCGCGCCTGTTCAATCTCGGCAAGTCGGTCGAGGACGTTCTGGAAAAGATGGTGACCGATGCCAAGGGGCAAGCCGGCCAGCCTCCGCAGCCTAGTGCCGAACAACAAAAAGCTCAGGCGGACGCGAAGGCGCGAGAAGCGGAGCAGGCGGCGAAAGTCGCTGATGCAAAGACCAGGCAGGACGCCGCTGCGCAAGACATGCAGTTCAAGCGCGAACAGCACGACAT
>NZ_RZSG01001022.1:0-1827 GCF_003997725.1 Mesorhizobium sp. M4A.F.Ca.ET.050.02.1.1 | reverse complement strand
GAATATCTCCGCCGCGAGCCCGCTCTCATAGCCGGCCACCGCCAGTCCGAACGGCTCGCAACCGCCAGGCCCAGACATCATGAAGACAGTGGTCGCCTCGCGCCACAGGCGGATTTCCATCACCGGATCGGGCACGAAACCGTGGTCAAAATTGGCCATCGCCATCATCAGGCAGCATGGTCCGCAGGTGAACTCGCAGGTCTGCGGATAGAACGGCACCATGGTGGCGATCGGCACGTCGCCGCGCAGCGTCTTTTCGTAGCGTAGCGCGGTGGCGCCGTCCTCATAGTAGTCCGGCTCGCGGCCGATCTTGCGGTAGCCGGCCTGCTCGTAGACGCGGATGGCGCGATGATTGTCTTCGCGCACTTCGAGGCGCAGCATCATACGGTCGTGCTCGAAGGCCGCCTCCTCCGCTGCCGCCAGGAGTTGACGGCCGATGCCGAGCTGGCCGAAGAAGGGACCGACGGCGATGGAATAGAGACGGGCGACGCCGCTGCCCTTGCGAAACAGCACCACGGCATAGCCGGCGACGCGGCCATCGCTTTCGGCAACCAGCATTTCGGCGGTCTCGCGCTCGATCAGCTGGCGGAAGGAGCGGCGCGACATGCGGTCGCTTGAAAAGACGGCCTTCTCGATGGCGGCGAGGTCATCGACGTCGGACACGCGGGCCTTGCGGATCTCGGCAGGCATGCGGGCTTCAGAAAACCTCGATTGGATTGTGGAAACGGCCCCGGTCGAAACATCGGTATACCGGCGCAATCACCGGTATTCGTCAAGCGCTTTCGCACCTCGATTAGGGCCGAATTGTGACAGGTTGAATAGTGGTCCAATGCTGAAGGAGCGCTGTACTGGCGCGCTGTTTTCGGAATGGCGCCGATGTCAGAAAAACGCCGGTTTTCAACTGGCAAGGCCGGCCAGAAGCTGGCCGTAGGCACTCTTGGCGACGGCCGCCAGACGCTCGCGCGGCAGCGAGCCGACGACGGCGCAGCCATAGCCCTTGTCCAGCCAGTAGACAGCCTCGGGACCGTCAGCCTCGGCCGCGTAGGTGCCCTTGGACTTTCCGGCCGATTCGGCGGTCACGAACAGCGAGATGCGCTCGCCTTTGGCGTCCTCGTAGAGCAGCATCGCCGCCTTGCCCTGGCCGGCCGGCAGCAACCGGCCGCCAACGAGCTGGAAGCCTTCAGCCACGAGATCGGGAGCGACCAGCTTCAGGCCGACGCGGTTGGAGAGCCAGGTCTGCAGATGGTCCTTGTCGCTCGCCGGCACCTCGACCGCATGGCGGTTCTCGGCGGCATAGATGACGTGGGCGGCGATCGCCTGCTCGGCGAGCAGGTCCTCGCTTTCGCCTCCCCTGCCGATGCCATCAATGCCGGCGACATAGCCGGCGAGCCCGCCGATCACCAGCACCGCTGCTGCGGCGGCCGAAAGCCACCAGCGCGCGCGCCACGCTGTCGTCCTCGCCGGCGCCTCGCCGAACACGGCCTGCTTCAGCCGTGCCGGCACCGGTTCGTCGAGCACGCCGGCAAAGGCGGCGCGAAGGGCCGCCCGGTCGGCGACGAAGCGGGCGGCCCTTGCCTTCATTTCGGGATTGGCCTCGAGCCAAGCCTCATAGGCCATGCGCTCCTCGCCCGGCAGCTCGCCGTCAAGGGCCATGTGGATGTCGCGTTCGGAGAAATCGCGCCGGGTCATTTCTCGACGATCCTTATCGAGCGGCGGCGCGCCGTGTCATCCAGCAGGCCACGCAGTTCCTCGCGCCCGCGCGCGATGCGCGACATCAGCGTGCCGGCAGGCACGCCGAGGATATTGGCCGCCTCGGCATAGGAAAAC
>NZ_RZSG01001021.1:0-1827 GCF_003997725.1 Mesorhizobium sp. M4A.F.Ca.ET.050.02.1.1 | reverse complement strand
CTGGAGCAGTGCCGCCGCCTCATCGAAATGCTGGGCTTGCCTTGCCTTGACGCCGGACGCGTAGAGCTCGTCGGCGGTCTGGGCCAATGAGACGCCGGGAGATGCGGCGATTGCCAGGAACATGCATGCGGCAATGGCGGCGCGCCGGCTTCGCTGCATCAGCGCTTGTTCCGCGCGATCAGGCGCGCAAGCCGGGCCAGGAGTTCTTCGGGGATGAACGGCTTCACCAGGTAGTCGTCGGCACCCTTTTCGAGCGCCGAGACGATGTCCTTTTCGGCCTTGCGCGCGGTCAGCATGACGACCGGGGTTTCGGACAGAGCCGGATCGCCCTTGATGCGCGCCAGCACCTCGATGCCGTCCGCCTTGGGCATCATGGCGTCGAGCACGATGATGTCGGGCCCGTCGCGCTCCGCCTTCGAAAGCGCTTCGGCCCCATCCACCGCCTTGATGACCTCGTATCCCTTCGCCCTCAGCCTGAATTCCATCAGCTCGAGCAGCAACGGATCGTCATCGCAGATCAGAATTCTTGCCTTCGCTCCGTTCACCTGTCCTGCTCCGGTTCCGTCGCCCCCCGGAGTGATCAATCCATGGACCGCCATCCGCCAATGCGGGTCCATGCCATAGTTCCGCGCGGGTGTTCCCCGCGCCCGCCAACGCCGCGTAATCATAGATAAAGCCGATTCGCGACGGCCGCATTTCGATACAATCAGTAGATGAATATGAGGGCATGGTATAGGAGCCGTAAACGGCGCCGCACAGCTTCCGCAGCAGCTTATCGCCTATACCGGCCGCGTGGACATCCGAAGCAGGCCGTCAGCCCGTTCGTAGCGCAAGCAGCTTGCTGACTTCACCGGCAAGCGCCAGCGGGTCGAAGGGTTTGGCGATGACCCCGACTGCCCCCATGGCCAGATAGTGTTCGACCTGATGCGTCTGGGTGCGCGCCGTGATGAACGCCACGGGTATCGATGCCGTAAGCGGCGAGGCGGCCAGCCGCTTCAGCGTCTCCGGCCCGTCCATGTCCGGCATCATCACGTCGAGCAGGATGAGGTTGGGCTGCCAATCGGCGGCGACCGCCAGTGCTTCGGCGCCAGAAGAGCAGGACCGCACCTCGAACCGCGGCTCGAGTTCGAGCGACATTTGGGCGATCTCGCGAATGTCGTCCTCGTCATCCACATAGAGTATCCTTGTCGACATCAACCTTACTCCCTTGCTTGCACGGTGGGTCCCGCTGCGTTGCGGGACGCAACCAACATGCGTCGGACCAGCTTGGCCACGTCGATCTCCGACGCCCTGGTCTTGGTCATCATCGCCTGCACCCGGTCGCCGAGTTTCTCGTCCATCTCCGCCGCCGAGAACACGATAACTCCGGTCTCCTGCGGCAGATCGATGAGCAGATCCAGCCCCGATCCGTCAGGAAGCGCGATGTCGAGGATGACCAGGTCGTAGCGATGCTTCGCGACCGCCCGCCGCGCCTCCTGCAGCGTTTTCGCCGAAGCGATCAAGACGTCCGGACCCAGCCCCGCCGACATTACGGCAAGCACACCTTCGTCGTCCTCGACGTGGAGGATCCTCGGCCTCCGCTCGACCTTGCCGGCGACGATCTTGGCGAGAGCGGCATGAAGCCGCGTCGAATCCACCGGCTTTTCCAGCCAGTCGACGATGCCGACGGCGGTGCCGTTCAGCGAACGCTTGGCCTCATCGGCGACGGCGGAGATGACGATGACCGAAATGTCGGAATTCACCGGTGACGCCCTGATGTCGTGAAAGAGCTTGATACCGGATTCCCCGGCAAGCTTGATATCGAGCGTCAGCGCCACATAGTCGCGG
>NZ_RZSG01001020.1:0-1843 GCF_003997725.1 Mesorhizobium sp. M4A.F.Ca.ET.050.02.1.1 | reverse complement strand
GCTCCTGACCGTGCTTGTCGGCCATCGCCTCGACCTCGTCGAAACGCCTGTATTCCTGTGGGTTCTGGCGATCGTGGCGCTGCTTGCCGCCTTCGCCCTGCTGTTTGCCGGATTCGCCTTGTCGAGGCTGTGGAACTTCGGCGATCGCGGCGGCCGCGATCTGTCGGTCGGCGCACTGCTGGCGCTTCTGGTGCTTGCTCCCTTCGGCGTCGCCGCCTACTGGGCGACGACCTCGCCGCCGCTCAGGGACATTTCGACCGATCTCGACGATCCGCCGGTGCTCGACACGTCGGACCGGACGGCGGACATGAATGTGCTTTCGCCGCCCACGCCCGGCGAGCAGCGGCTGCAAGGCGATGCCTATCCGTTGGTCACCGGCCGCAGCTACAATCTGCCGTTCGAAACCGTGGTCGACGCGGTGGAAACCGTGCTCGACCGGCGCGACTGGCAACTGCAGGGGCCGTATCCCGAAACAGACGGCCAAAGCGAGGTGACGATCAACGCGCTGGCCAGGAGTTTCGTGCTGGGCCTGCCGGCCGATGTCGCGATCCGCATCGCCGATGACGGCAACACCGTCATTGTCGATATGCGTTCAGCCTCCCGCTACGGCCGCCACGACCTAGGCGACAACGCCGCCCGCATCGTCGATTTCCTTGGCGAGCTCGATCAGGAAGTGGCTGGGCAAGTGGGGGCGGCGCCGGCCGAATGAGATCTAGCCGGCCGGGGTGAAAATGCCGTCAATGGCCGCGTCGCCGCCGGTGCTGACCAGGCCGCGCGCCACCAGGTCCTCCAGATGCGCCAGCACCGACAGGCCGGCGGCGCCATGCAGGCGCGGGTCGGTGTCGCGGTAGATCGCCGCCACCATCTCCTTGATCGTGCGGTCGCCGCCACGGATGCGTTCCAGGATCGCCCGCTCGCGCATCTTGCGATGCGCCTTCAGCCCGCGCATGAAGCTGCGCGGCTTGGTTACCGGCCCGCCATGGCCGGGCAGCAGCACGCGGTCGTCGCGCTCGATCAACTTGTCGAGCGAGCCCATATAGTCGGCCATGGCGCCGTCGGGCGGCGCCACGATGGAAGTTGCCCACGCCATGACATGGTCGGCGGAAAACAGGATGCCTGTTCCCTCGAGCGCGAACGCCGCGTGGTTGGCGGCATGCCCCGGCGTCAACACCGTCCTGATCGCCCAGCCGTCGCCCTGGACCAGCGCACCGTTGGCGAGCGCGGTATCTGGAACGAAATCCGTGTCGGCGCTGGCATCGAGCGGGTTGACCTCGCCGATGCGCAAGGGCCGCGCCGGACGGTGTGGGCCTTCGCCGAGCACGGCCGCTCCGGTGCGCTCCTTCAGCCGCGCCGCCAGCGGGGAATGGTCGCGATGAGTATGGCTGACAAAGATATGGCTGACCGGCCTGCCGCCGATCGCCTCGATCAGCGCCTGTAGATGCGCGTCGTCGTCAGGTCCCGGATCGATCACCGCGAGCGTCTCGCGGCCTATCAAGTAGCTATTGGTTCCGTGAAAGGTGAACGGACTGGGGTTTCTGGCGGTGAGGCGTTGCACGTCCGGCGCGACGGTCACCGCCTTGCCGTAAGCGGGATCGAAGCGCGTGTCGAACTTGAGGGGCATGGGGCGCGAAGCTCCGTTCCGTGAGACGGCAAAAGCGATTGCCGCATAACACGGAAGCCAATATAGGAAAACGCGAGGCCGCATGTCGGCGACAGCTTGAATGGGATGACCATGGCACTTGCAGCAACGATGCGTCCGCTTGTTTCTCTGGCACTGCCTGAAAAGGGCGCGGCGCGGCTGGCGACGCAGCTCCTGCTGGCGATTGCCGGCACGCTGCTCCTG
>NZ_RZSG01000101.1:0-12126 GCF_003997725.1 Mesorhizobium sp. M4A.F.Ca.ET.050.02.1.1 | reverse complement strand
GATCTGGGTGATGGCGCTTGCCGCGGCGGTGATCGCCACCGTGGTCCATATCGGCCTCTCGATGGGACTGAGCAGCCAGGCGGTGGAACTCTCGGCGCTCGTCCGCGCGCTGCCGCCGCCTCAGCGCGCCGACATCGCGCGCGCCGCGCCAAAGGTCGACGCGCCGGAACCGCCTGCGCCGGAGCCGGTCGACTTCGCGCTGCTGCCGGAATTCAAGGCCGAAGCGCCGGACGACCTCAGGGGGGCGCTCAGCGGCACCGAGAGCGTGTCGCTCGCCAAGCTGGTCATCCAGTCCTCCAACCCCGAACTCTTCCAGTCGTCACGGCCAACGCTGACCCAAGGCTATGAGCCACTGGTCGAATCCATCGCCAAGGTCATCCTCGCCAACCAGGAACTCATCGGAAACATCACCGTCGTCGGCCACACCGACAACGTGCGCCTGCAAAGGTCCAACCCGCTTTCGAGCAACCAGCGGCTCTCGGAAGCGCGGGCCGAGACCATAGCCGACCTCCTCGTGCGGGCCGGCGTGCCGCAGGAGCGCATCCATTCCGAAGGGCGCGCGGAGACCGATCCGGTGGCCGACAACTCGACACGCGAGGGCCGGGCGCTCAACCGGCGCGTAGAGGTCCTGGTCGAGAAGAGGCTCTGAGATGTTCATCCTTCGCTTCCTCTGGGCCGTGCTCACCTCGCGCTTCCTTTGGACGCTGATCGGCATCGCGCTGCTTTCGCTGGTCATCTGGATTTTCGGCCCGATCGTCCAGGTTGGCCCCTATTCGCCGTTCGACTCCGACAATGTGCGCATCGCCATGATCGCTGGGCTGATCATCCTGTGGCTGATCTGGCTCATCGTCGCCCAGCGCCGCGCGATCCGCGCCAACCGCATGTTCGTTGCCGAGATCGCGGCGCCGGCGGCGGAGAAACAGCTTACCCCCGGCGAGGAGAACGTCGCCGCCGTCGGCGCAAAATTCGGCGAGGTGATGGCCGAGCTGAAGCGCCGCAAGCTCGGCGGGCGCAAGTTCCTGCGCGAGATGCCCTGGTACGTGATTGTCGGGCCGCCGGCCACCGGCAAGACCACCGCCTTGCGGCAGTCCGGGCTGAATTTCCCCATCGATCTCACCGACGACCTGCAGGGTGTTGGCGGCACCCGCAACTGCGACTGGTTCTTCTCCGAGAACGCGGTGCTGATCGACACCGCCGGCCGCTATGTCCAGCAGGAAAGCCAGCCTGACGTCGACGCGGCGGAATGGTTGGGCTTCCTCGACCTCTTGAAGAAGCATCGGGGCCGTCGGGCGCTGAACGGCGTGATCGTCGCGCTTTCTATCGATACGCTTTCGGAGGGCGACGAGGCCATCAAGGCGCACGGCCGCAAGATCCGCCGCCGGCTGGCCGAGCTCAACGACCGGCTCGAAATCCGCCTTCCGGTCTATCTGATGCTGACCAAGGCCGATCTGATCAAGGGTTTCGAGGCCTTCTTCGGCGGCCTGTCGACGGCATCGCGCGAACAGGTGTGGGGGACGACCTTCCCGCTCGATGCGCGCGTCGACGCCAAGACCGTCGAGCGCGAAATCACCACGCTGGCGACCGAACTCGAGCGACGCCTTGTGCCGCGCCTTGAGGATGAGGACAAACTCGCCGCGCGCGCCGAGATCTTCCGCTTCCCCGCCCAACTCGCAAGCCTTTCCGAGCCGATCCAGCTGCTGATCGAGGCGATGTTCGGCGAAAGCCGCTATGAAGAGGCTGCCTGGCTGCGTGGCCTCTATCTGACGTCGGCGACCCAGGAAGGCGCGCCGATCGACCGGCTGACGGCAGCCCTTTCCTCTTCCTTCGGGCTGCCTCCGCGCCGCGCCATGCCGGCGCCACGCGTCGAAAAGCGCAGCTTCTTCCTGAAGAACCTGCTTACCGAGGTGATTTTCAAGGAAGCTGGCCTCGGCACGTTCGACCCGCTGGCGCAACGTCGCCGCGCCTGGATCTGGCGTGGCGCGGCCACCGCGTGTGCGGTCGCAGCCTTGCTGGCCGCCGGACTGTTTACCTGGTCCTATTTCGACAACCGCAATGCAATCATCGCGCAGGCTGGTCAATTCGAGGCGCTTCAGGAGCCACTGACCGCCGTCACCGCCGCCCCGGCATCGGTGGAGCAGCCGGCCATCGACGGCGCATTGGCCGCGATGGACCAGGTCACGAATGCCCGCACCGCGCCGCCGGACGCGCCGCATGACCTGCTCGGACCCTCGGCCTCGGCGGAGCTGATGCGCGCGCAGGCCGATACCTACGACCACGCGCTGCGCAACGTGCTCGAGCCGCATATGGTCGCGCTGCTCGAGGCGACCATGTGGCGGCAGATCCGCGACCCTGACTTCATGCTGGGGGCGCTGAAGACCTACCGTATGATGACCGGCTTGTCGCAGATGGACACCGACTTCGCGCAGAACTGGTGGGTGAACAGCCTGCCGGAATTCGCGCCGGCGCCGCCCTTCCCGAGCCCGGACGCCGAAGAGCATCAACTGGCCGCGATCCGGCGTATGGCGGTCGATGACAACTACGTCGCTCCGGACAAGGAACTGGTCGCCGAGGCGCTGAAAACGGTGTGCACGATCTCGCTGCCGGCGCGCGCCTACAAGCAGTTGCTGGCCGATCCGGAAGTGGCCGCGGTGAAGGAATGGATCCCGGCCAATTTCGCCGGCCCCAACGGCGCCAAGGTGTTTGCCCGGCGCTCCGACAAGACGTTGCGCGTCGGCGTTCCGGGCGCCTTCAGCTATGCCGGCTTCCACGATGCCATTCTCGACCGGGTCGAGGACGTTGCCGCCCAGGCGGCGCTGGATCGGGCGGTGTTCGCCGGCGGCTGCTCGGAGAATTCCGAAACCTCGGTCTCGGCTTTGTCGGAAGACATACTGAAGCTCTACTATGACGACTATATCGCGCAATGGGACAGCTTCCTGCGCGACATGCGGCTCGCCCCGTTGAGCGACCTCAACGTCGCCAGCGAGAACCTCAAGGACCTTTCAAGCGCCGATTCCGCATTGAAGCGCCTGCTGACGGCGGTGGTTCAGGAGACGGACCTGACCCGGTCCGACGAGGCGCCGGCTGACGACAAGGCGGCCGCGAAGGGCGGCTCGAAACTGCTCGGCAAGCTTGGCAAGCTAGGCAAGGTCGTCAAGACCGGGGCAAAGCTGCTGCCGCGCGCGGGCTCCGCCGACGAGGTGGACCTCACCGGCAGCCTAGTGGCCGAACACTTCAAGCGGCTCAAGGGCGCGATCGCCGAAGTCGATGGCCAGCCGCCGGCGCTCGACGCGGCTGTAGTGGCCCTGACGGCGCTTTCCAATGTGCTGCAGACGGTCACCGCCAACCCCGATCCCCAGGATGCCATCAAGAAGCAGGGCGGCCTCGCCGAACTCACAGGCGCTGTCGCCAGGCAGGCGCAAATCCTGCCCGACCCAATCGACGACTGGCTCGGCGGCATCGCTGGCGATACTAGCGGCCTGACGCAGAAGGCTGTCACCAACGAGCTCAACGCCATCTGGCGCGCCGACATCCTGCCGTTCTGCCAGGCGGCGCTCAACGACCGCTATCCGTTCAGTCCCGAGAGCGCGGTCGACGTCAATGTCCGCGACTTCGCCCGCCTGTTCGGGCCGTCCGGCCTGATCGACGCCTTCATCAACGACCATCTGATCAGCTACGTCGACACCGCCAGCCAGCCATGGAAATGGCGCGCCGATTTCGGCCTCGATCCTGCGGCGCTGGCGGCGTTCGAACAGGCCAGGCATATCCGCGACGATCTCTTTCCCGGCGGGACGGGCCCGGTGATGAGCTTCACGCTGGAGCCCAAGGACCTGTCGCCCAACGTCACGCGCGTGACGCTCAATCTCGATGGCCAGAACCTCGTCTACTTCAACAATGCGACGCGACCGCAACCGATGACGTGGCCCGGCAAGGACGGCACCGGCGTGATCTCGCTCGCCTTCCAGCCGGTCGACGGCTCGCCCGAGATCATGCTCAACGAGACCGGCAGCTGGGCATGGCTGAGGATGCTGCGCGCCGGCCGCTTCACCGGCACCTCGCTGTCGGATGTCTACAGCCTGCGCCTGGGCACCAAGGGCATGTACGCCGATTTCGAGCTCAAGGCAGCAAGCGTCGAGAACCCCTACAACCTCGTAATGTTCAAGAAGTTCACATGCCCGCCGCAGATATGATCCTGCCGGGCTTCTACGGCAAAATTCCCGCCACCGGCGATTTCGTGTCGCGGCGGCTGACGGGAGATTTTGTGCGCGTCTGGGATCGCTGGCTGGCGCAGCATCTTGTTCCGCTGATTGGCCTGGAGTCTTGGCCGCGAGCCACCGCACTGCACTTCCTGGCCGGCCCGTCCTGCTTCGGCGCGTCGGCAGGCATTGTCGTGCAAAGCGCCGACAGGGTCGGCAGGCAATTCCCCTTGAGCATCGTCGCGCAGCTTTCCGAGGTCTCCTTCCAGTTGGCGCATGCGGAAGCCTGGTTTGCCGGCATCGAGGAGACGGCCATTGCCGCGCAGCAGGGCGGGTTGACGCCCGACGACCTGGATGCAGCCCTGACGGTGCTGCCGGTGCCGCCCGTCGAGCCCGGCGATGAGGTCGTTGGTGAACTGGTGATGTGGACGAACTATTCGGATTTTTTCGACATCGATCCGCAGTCGCCGCAACCGACGCTGGAACAGATCCTCGCCGCCACCTGGGAGACCAGCTGATGCAGATCTGGAACCAGATGGGCTATCCGCACGAGTTCACCATGGGCATGGATAAGGCCGGCCATGAGTGGATTGTCGTGGTGGTCAAAGGCACGTTCGATTTCCCAACGAAGCCTGGCGGACCGGTGCAAAAATCGGCAGAGCAGGTTCCGTTGGTCATGGCTGATACCCAGACCGGGGTGCCCGGCTTTTCGGCGACCCTGTGGGAGACGGACTTCGCCTTCCGCAAGCCGCGCTGCGATGTGGTTGCCAATGGCTGCGCCTATGCGCCGGGCGGTCGACCGGCCGAGCGCGTGCCGGTCGGCATCAAGGTCGGCAATTGGTCGAAACTGTTCGAGGTTGTCGGTCACCGCGAATGGCGTGCCATCGGCCCGGTGTTTACCGCCACGTCGCCGCAGCCCTTCCTGAAACTGCCCATCTCCTACGATGTCGCCTGGGGCGGGGTCGACAGGCTGGATCCCGAAGATACGCTGCCCGCCAGCTACAAATACAACCCTGTCGGCACCGGCTGGTCGCGCACCAGGAACCAGCGCCTCATCCCTGGTTTGCGGCTGCCCAACACACAGGCCGTCGGTGAGGAAATCCGCTCGCCCTTCGGCGACTACAAGCCAATGAGTTTCGGGCCGATGGGCCGCGGCTGGCCCGGCCGCATCGAGTATGGCGGCACTTACGATCAGAACTGGATCGACAATGTCTTTCCTTTCCTGCCGCAGGATTTCGACGAGCGCTATTACCAGATGGCGCCACCCGACCAGCAGATAGACCTGCCGAGAGGTGGCGAGGAGGTGCAACTCATCAATCTTACGCCGGAAGGACGCGTAAGTTTCCGCCTGCCAATAACGGCACTGCCGATAGCCCTGTTCAAGAGGCGCGAGAAAGCATTCGAAGGCAACATCCAACCCGACACAATTTTGTTTGATCCGGAAAACCGGCGCTTCTCGCTTGTTTGGAGGGTGTCGCAACGCATTCAGCGCACCATACTGGATTTTTCTGAATGCTGGGTCGGAACACCCACAAAAGCCATGTTACTCGCCCGTGCGATGGGCAAACGCTACATCCGTCGCTTCAAGGTCCCACTTCGCTTTGAGGAGGACGAACCTGCATGAGTGCCAGCCTGGATATCGAATCGATTGGGATGGTGACGGCAGTCGGCCTCGACGCACCGTCAAGTTGCGCGGCAATGCGGGCAAGGTTGGATGGGTTTCAGGAAACGCAGTTTATTGGCGCGAAGGCTACCGCCCTAATTGGGGCGCCAGTAACCCTTCCCCGAAACTGGATCGGCGCCAAGCGGTTGGCTCACATGGCGGCTGGTGCCATCAGCGAGGCAATCAACTCAGCGCCTCGACAAAGCCATCGGATGCCGGTGCTCCTTTGCCTCGCTGAAGACGATCGCGCAGGACGACCGTATGGCGAGGGATCCGCCTTGCTTCGAAAAATTGGCGAGATTGTCCAGATCGAACCGCATGACGGCTCCCGGATTATCGCGCATGGTCGCCCTGCCGGCCACGCGGCGCTCGAGCATGCTAGAAAGCTGCTCAGTTCGGGCCAGGCGTCCTCAGTCGTCGTTGCTGGGGTCGACAGTTACCTGACATCCGGGACGATTGCGCACTATCTGGATCGGGAGCGCTTGCTGACGGTCGACAATCCGAATGGTTTCTTGCCGGGTGAGGCTGCAGCTGCTGTCGTGTGCACGAAGCCAAAGACGGGCGGGTTCCGAGTATCCGGCATCGGCCTCGCAAGGGAACGAGCTGAGATCTACAACCGGGACGACCGGGCGCTGCGGGGCGACGGTATGACAGAGGCTTATCGCGCCGCGCTCAATGAAGCAGGCATTGAGATGAGGCTCCTTGGCTACCGTATCGCCGACCTTGTCGGCGAACAATATTGGTTCAAGCAGAATGCCTTGGCGAGCTTGCGCCTCTTGCGTGGACGCCATGAATTTCAGGACATCTGGTCCCCAGCGGAGTCGCTCGGCAATGTCGGTGCCGCCGTCGTTCCGCTCATGCTCGGAATGGCTTTTGAAGCAGCTCGCAAGGGCTATGCTGCCGGCAACCCGGTACTGATCGAGGCGTCTAACGACGCGGGAGCATGCGGCGCTGCGGTTCTTCTCGCGAGGGCTTCGTAGATGTCAAACGTCTTTGCCAACGGCCTGGAGATATCTGGCAAAGCGGTAGACGCGAAGACGATCGCCGATTTCCCGGACGTCTGCTTCACACCTCCCGAGAACCCAGCCACGCCTCCCGGCGTGCCAGTACCCTATCCCAGTTTCGGCATGGCAAGCGATACCGACAAGGGTACCAGTACGGTAAAGATCGGTGGGAAAACCGTAAATATCAAAAACAAATCATACTTGTCGAAAACCAGTGGCACCGAAGCAGGGGCCGCAGCAAAGAAAGGCGTCGTTACGTCGAAGAACACGGGCAAGGAGTATTTCAATTCCTGGTCCAATGACGTGAAATTTGACGGCGAACCCGTCATTCGGATGACGGATCTTGCTACGAACAATCACGCATCGCCGATTGGCAACGCGCCCCCATGGCCGCATCTGGCTCAGCTGAACGTTCCGGGCATAGACTGTGAATCGGTGCTGGCTGATCTCAATCTCCACAAACATTCCGACAAAAAGAAAGCCTGCGATCACTCTAAAACCGGCAAAGAATCAGAGCATATGCTCGGCAATGCCCTGATGCAAAACCAACGGGGCTCCAGAGCCCAAAGTATTCCTGGCTTCAACGGCAGCAACGGCTATAGCGCCAGCACGGCGCCTTGCCTCTGCATGGACGGTCCCAGCTCAGACAACTCGACCGAACACGGCAAGAAAACGAGAGACCAGGAGGCATTCAAAGAATCTCTCGCAATCAAGGACGCCAAAGGCAAGCCTACCGGCCGCTACCGCCAGCCCACGGCAAAGGAAGCTATCGATGCAGAACTCAAGTCGGTACGCGAAAATCACAATCAAATCAAGAATACAAAGCCAAAGAAGAAACAAGATGAAATAATGGAGTGCCTTGAAGCCGTAATATACGACAATCTCGAAAGGTGTTCCGATCCAAAGCAAACGAAGGAAGAAATAAAAAAGACTAAGCTTCGAGTGCCGGGCGAAGGCGATTATCCGGCTCCGACGACAACGGCGCCAGTAACTTCTATGTAGCGGAGAATTCTGAAATGGCCAGAGAAAAGTACGTTACAAAAGATGGATTTTCAATAGAGGTAGCGGAAGCCTTTACGTATAACTCTGAAGGACTATCATGCTTGGTAATACAATCGAACGAGGATAGAGACATACATCTGAGTGAGATAAAAAATTGCGATGATTTCACTCAAGGCGGACCCGAATTGGTTTTCGAATTTCGTGGCTGGATATACTCTATGCTACAAACGGACAATCAACACGTATATGTGGCACATTCTGGAAAAACTTTGCGATATGGGCCTCACGCGAACCCGCAAGTGGCGCTTAGCGTAGACGCGGATATTACAAAACTATGCGCATCCGCACGCGGTGTTTGGATAGTCGGTCTACGTGGATACGTCGCGCACTTCAACGGGACGACGCTGTCGGAATACCCGATCCCGAATGGGGCGCATGTGTATCTCGTTTCGGAGGCGCCGGATGGCAGCGTGTTCGCATGCGGTGACGGCGGCGGTCTATACCGGCTCAACTCCGGTCAATGGAACAAAATTGACCTGTCAATAGGTGCTGACATATTTCGGATAATTGCACAAGCCGCCGATCGAGTCTGGATGGTTGGATCAAACGGTCTATGTGCCCTGCTCGATGGCGCAGAATTACGGGTTTTCTCGCCGCCCGACGACCGCAACTATCGAGCAATAGCGGAATATAAAGGGCGGATGTTCGTCGGCGCCGGGCATCTAGGATTGGACGTCATAGACGAACTAAATGTCGTTAGTTTTAAAGAAAATGTATATAGCTACTACCTGTACTCCGACGACGAATATCTTGTATCCACAGGATTCAACCAAATCTGTAGATTTGACGGAAACCAATGGCTTGGCACCGAGTTCAGATAGTTTAAGACACTCCAATAATTGATCGGATGTAAGATCTAACCTTCGCGATATCGAGGTCTGAGATTTTGACGACTGCAGAGGTTGTCAGCATCCTAACCACAAACAGTTCGCCCGCCTCAGGAAACTCACGGTAGCGCTCGTCCGCGATTCTCTTGCCCACCTCACCCGCGACGCGTAGCCCGTCGAGATGCGCCTCCAAGCGTTCAATCAGACGAACGAGACGCTCGGCATCCATGTCCGGGTTTTCATCGGGATTGAGCAGGTGCCAGTCGTAGATCGTCCAAAGAAAGGCAGCCATTTCCGCGTGCTGACGTACGATGTTTTCGAGGACCGGTGGTTTCGGCATCAATTCAGATTCACCGACCCGCCCCGGATGCGGTTGGCGGCGCTGGCGTGGCTTACCAGATGTGTGCCCCGAATTGTCAGGTGGCCGTCCTTTTCCATGATGATGACCGACCTTCCGCATCTGAGTTCTAACCGTTCGCTGGCGCTGATCTTTACCGTCTCGCCATCGCGAACTACGTCATTGTCGGCTTGCTTCTTCGTCGGATCGACGATGCGTCCGACGATCAACGGCTTGAGCGGATCGCCATTTTCGAACAGCAGCGCCACTTCCGAACCGATCATGTCTGACGACAGTTCAGTCAGGCTGCGCGCCGACAACGCAACTTCCTCAGGATTGCCCGGAAACACCACAAGCGGCGCGTCCTCGCCATAACCTAGAAAAAGACCTATCACGACGCCGTCGATACGGCCCAGCACCTCAGACATCGCCCACCTCAGTTCTCATTGATCTTGGATCCTTTCATCGTGATATCACTGGATGCCTTGACGTTGATCTTGCCGGAACCTTTGATGGTGATGTTTTTCCCTTCAATCGTGATTGTGCCATCCTTCTTCATGGCAATCGCGGCCGACCCGGTCTTGATAATGATGGAATCGCCGGCGTCGATAATCAAATCCTTGCTGACCTTGATCGCCCCGTCCTCGCCGATTTCCAAGAGGCTGCTCTTGGCTACCTTGACCGAATGCGCACCACCAATTTCCGTCGTGTCATCCTTGGCAATCTTGGCGGAGCGCCCAGCCCCGATATCCGTCCCCTGATCCTTCGCGATCTTGATTGTCTGGCCGGCGCCGATCTGGACGCTTTGCGCCGCCGCTATTTTCCAGCTGTCGCTTGCACCGATGTCATGGCTCTGCCCTGCCCCCACGGTCATGCTGCGCGACGCGCCGATCGTGTTCGTCTGCACCGCGCCGACGCTTCGCGTCTCCGCGGCCCCCACCGTATCGACACGCGCCGCGCCAACCGTGATCGTCTGCACGATGCCCACCGTCTGCGAATGGTTGGCGTCGATATTCTCCGTCGAGTTCGAAACGACGTGGATCGTCTCATTCGCCATCACCGTCAGCGATCGGTCCTTGCCCACCGTCTCGGTGTCGTTGCTGCCGATGTTCGTAGTCTGGTCGACGCCGACCTTGACCGTCTTGTTGTTGCCGACGTCCTCGTCGAGGTTGTGGCCGACGGAGTGCTTGGCGTCGTGGTCAATGCGATCGGACTGGTCGTGCTGGACCAGCTTCGTGCGATCGTGCTTGATCAGAAGGTTGTGATCCTTCTGCGCCTGGAAATTGACCAGCTCGGAACCGGCCTTGTCCTCGAACATCAACTCGTTGTAGCCGCCGCCGCCCTTGGACGAGTTCGATTTCCAGCCTGATTGCGTCGCATTGCCCGGCAGCCCATAGGGCGGCATCTGCGAGGCGTTGTAGACCCGGCCGGTGATGATCGGCAGGTCCGGGTCGCCGTCGAGAAAATCGACGATGACCTCCTGGCCGATGCGCGGGATCTGGATGAAGCCCCAGCCGCTGCCGGCCCAGGTCTGCGAGACTCGCACGAAACACGAGCTGTTTTCGTTCTTCTTGCCCAGGCGGTCCCAGTGGAACTGCACCTTCACCCTTGCATATTTGTCGGTGAATATCTCCTCGCCCGAAGGGCCGACCACCGTCGCTGTCTGCGGGCCGCGCATGATCGGCCGCGGCGTGATCCGCGGCGGACGGTAATGCAAGGAAGTGGGCGCGACGCCGAGCACGATCTTGAAGTTCTCGGCGTGGATCTCGCTCTGGGTTCTGTAGCCTGGATCGAACAACCTGTATTCGGCGCTGATCACCAGATATTCCTGGTTCTGGTCGTCGCGCGGAAAACTCTCCAGATTGAACGTGCAACCGGAATGGAGGCCGCGCACGGTTCCGGCAGCCGCGCTGCGCTGGTGCAAGGCCTGGAGTTCTTCGCGCCGGATCCCGGCAAGACTGTCGCCCCGCCCCACATCCAGATGCGCTCCGCGATGCCGGTAGTTCTCGCCCGAGGCCTCCTTGTGGCTGAACGGCTGGGCGGACTTGGCCATGAGGTCGGCGCCAGGCTTCTCGAAATCATAGTCTGTGTGCGCATAGGCGCCGGGCCGCACCTCGCTGCCCGGGACCCATTCGGTGATGTATTCGACATCCCTCCGCGAGCCCTGTCCCTCGAAATTGTAAAGCACCTTATCGTAGCCCGGAGCCGCCTTCAGCTTGCTCATCGCATCGCACAGAATGAGCGTGTGCTTGCCCTCGTCGTATTCGAAGAAATAGAAGATGCCTTCGTGCTCCATCAGTCGCTGCACGAAATCAAGGTCGCTCTCGTCGTACTGCACACAGTACTCGCGCGAGGGATAGGACCCTTGCAGCCGCTTCTCGAATTTCGCCGTACCGTATTTTGAGAAGATCTTCTCGACGATTTCGACGGCGGTCATGTTCTGGAAGATGCGGCAATCGGTGGTGTTGCCGAGAAACCAGAGCCATGGCCTGATGACCGCTTCATAGTAGGCCAGCCGGTCCTCGATGCGGGTTAACCGGAACTCCGACACCAGGCCGCTGAACCAGCGCTTCGGATCGGATTCGCCTTCGACCGAAACGGCGCCGCCCAGCATCTTCAGCGGATCGACATTGTGGTTGGTGCTGACAAACCCCACCGTATGGGCGAAGCAGCGGCTGATCTCATCGCGCCCGACAAGATGGGTGAAGGTCAACAGCTCGGCGCCTAACGGCGTCTGCACAACCGTGGCACGTTCGTTCGGCATGGGTCGTGCCCCTCCAGGACGCGGCCGCCAGTGTGACGGATTTGAAGTTCCCCCTATGTTAACCGCATCACGTTCGGGGACTTCCCGGATTGCCACACCAGGCTTCGTTCAGCCTACCATATGTTTTCCTGCCAACCAAAAGGAACCAAGGGCGGGCAAACCTTGCTCCGGAGGCGGTTGTGAGAGGCTGCTGTCGTGTTGTCCTCGCAAGCTGCTAGAATGGCGAAGTATCGATCAGCGGTCGGCGGCACTTTCATATGTTCATCAGTCTGCAGA
>NZ_RZSG01001019.1:0-1844 GCF_003997725.1 Mesorhizobium sp. M4A.F.Ca.ET.050.02.1.1 | reverse complement strand
CACTTAGCTTCGCTAAGATGTTGAAATCGCTCTCTCCCCCACAAGGGGGGAGATAGGCGCCTCAACCCCTGACCTCCTCACTGCCCGGCCTTTCTCCCCCTCAGCCCAGCCCCGCCAGCTTCGCCGCATCCCGGATGGCCCTAACGGCCTCCGGGTTGGTCACGGGATAGCCCGAGATGAAACCCTCGACGGAAAAGTCGGGGAACTCGGCCGCGAGCCGCGCCACGAATCCGGCGGCCTCGGCGCTCTCGCCCGACGCCGCATGGGAAAGCGCCAGGAACATCAGCACATTGGGCGAGTCCGGCGTGCTTCGGCGCAAGGCCGCGATGGCTTCCCGGTGCCTGCCGGCGCAGAACAGGACGCGGCCCTGCATGCCGAAATACCAGGGCGGGGCGAGCGGGTTGAGACGCATGGCGCGCTCGATGAGCGGGATCGCCTCGGCCGGATCGCCTGCGACCAGCGCCTTGCTGCCGGCAAGCAGCGCCAGCGTGTCTGCATGGTTGGGGCCACATTCGTAGGCTCTTTTGTAGGCGCGCTCCGCGGCATCGAGGTCGCCGAGGCATCCCATGAGATCGCCGAAGCAGTTGCAGGCGCTGCTGTCGAAGGGATCGAGCCGGATCGCATTTTCGACCGCCGCGCGCCATTTCTCGATCGATGCCCGCGGATCGCGGCCAAAGCAGTTGCCGGCTTCGATCGAATAGGCGTAGGCGAGCTCGGTCCAGGCCCTGACCAGCGTCGGGTCGAGTTCCAGCGCGCGTGAAAACAGCCGGATCGCTTCCGCGTTGCCGGCGCGGCTGAAGGTGTTGTGCTGCTCGACGCCAAGCAGATAGAGATCATAGGCGCGCAGGCTGGCCGGCGGCTTGCGGCGAACCGCGTTGCGCCCGATCGTGGCGATCGTCCCGAAACAGCCGGCGAGCACATTGATGACGCTTTCGGTCAGACTGTCCTGCAGCGCGAAGATGTCCTCGACCGGACGGTCGTAGCGCTCACTCCACAGGCTGAGGCCGCTTCCCGCGTCGGCAAGCTCCATCGTCAGCCGCACCCGCCGGTCGTCGGCGCGTAGCTGGCCCGACACGATGTAGGCGGCGCCCAGCGCCTTGCCGTCAGCGGCGAAGTCGGCCGGCTTGCTGCCCAGCGCCTTCATGGTGTGGAAGGCGATGACCGGAAGGCCCGCGTAGCGCGCAAGGTCGACGGTGATGTCCGACGACAGGCCGTTGGCGAAGCGGCGCCAGCGCTCTTCATCGCTCAGGCATTCGATCGGGAATATCGCCAGCACCGGCGAAGCGCCGGGCAAGGCCGACGGCTTGTCCGGCGGCAAGCTGGCAATGCCATTGAGGTGCGCGGCAAGCGCCACTTTGTTGCGCACGCCGAGCTTCTCGTAGATCGCGGCGAGATGGGTGCGCACGGTCGATGGCGCGATGAACAGCGCCTCGCCGATCTGGCGATAGGTCAGGCCAGCCGCGAATTTCTCCGCCACGGCGCGCTCGCGCTCGGACAGCGCCGGCGAAGACGCTGAAGAGGTGGCCGCTGTCGCGTTGTGGTTCATGCCGATTCCCTGCCCGCGGACGTGCGCACTATCAACGCCTGCCGTGGCAAAATACTACAAATGCAGGACCTAAAACACCGCATCTGGCCGATCCCCTCGCAGGCGCACCGGGTGCAAGCTCCCTTGCAGCGAGAGGCTGCAATCACGGGAGGTTTCCATGCGGAGCGTTTCCATAGGACTGGCGTGCGCGATCCTGGGCTTTTCTTCCCCGTCGCCGTCATTGGCCAGCGGCTGCAGGCAGATGCTGGAATCGGACGTGAAAATCGCCAGCATGCGCCTCTATGCCGACATACTGGCC
>NZ_RZSG01001018.1:0-1849 GCF_003997725.1 Mesorhizobium sp. M4A.F.Ca.ET.050.02.1.1 | reverse complement strand
GACAGAACCTGCATGCGCCTGACGATTCCTGTCTACAGTTTGAGCTTGTCGATCATGTCCTGGGTGACAAGGCAAATGCCCTTCTCCGAGACGCGGAAGCGCTTGGCGTCAAGGGCGGCATCCTCGCCGACCACCAGCCCTTCCGGGATGCGCACGCCGTGGTCGATGACGACGCGCTTCAGCCTGGCGTTGCGGCCGACATGCACGTCCGGCAGCATGACGACTTCTTCCAGCGTCGAATAGGAGTTGATGCGCGCGCCGGTGAAGATCAGGCTTCGCTTCAGCGTCGCGCCGGAGACGATGCAGTCGCCCGAGACCAGCGAGGAAACCGCGGAGCCGCGCCTGCCATCCTCGTCATGCACGAACTTTGCCGGCGGCTTCAATTCGGCATAGGTCCAGATCGGCCAGTCGCGGTCGTAGAGGTCGAGCTCGGGAGTGACGTCGGTCAGGTCGATGTTGGCTTCCCAATAGGCGTCGACGGTGCCGACGTCGCGCCAATAGGCCTCGTTCTCGGCGGTCGAGCGCACGCAGGACTTGGCGAAGCGGTGCGCGATCGCCTTACCGTGCTGGACGATATAGGGGATGATGTCCTTGCCGAAGTCGCGGCTGGAGCCGGGCTCGGCGGCGTCACGGCGCAGCTGCTCCATCAGGAACTTGGTCTTGAACACATAGATGCCCATCGAGGCCAGGGCGAAATCCGGCTTGTCGGGGATGCCGGGCGGGTCGGCGGGCTTTTCGATGAATGAGATGATAGTGTCCTTGGCATCGACATGCATGACGCCGAAACCGGTCGCTTCCATGCGCGGCACTTCGAGGCAGCCGACGGTGACGTCGGCATTGGCGTCGACATGCTGGCGCAGCATCAGCTCGTAGTCCATCTTGTAGATGTGGTCGCCGGCCAGGATCACCATGTATTCGGGGCCATAGGCCTCGATGATGTCGATGTTCTGGTAGACCGCGTCCGCCGTGCCCTCATACCACTGCGTCTCCGAGACGCGCTGGCTGGCCGGCAGGATGTCGAAGCTCTCGTTTCGCTCTGGGCGCAGGAAGTTCCAGCCGCGCTGCAGGTGGCGAATCAGCGAATGTGCCTTGTACTGGGTGGCGACGCCAAGGCGGCGAATGCCGGAGTTCAGCGCATTGGACAGCGCGAAATCGATGATGCGCGTCTTGCCGCCGAAATAGACCGCGGGCTTGGCGCGCCGGTCGGTCAATTCCTTGAGACGGCTGCCGCGCCCGCCGGCCAGCACATAGGCCATAGCGTCGCGTGCCAGCGGCTGGGTTCTTTTCAAGTCTGCCATTTTTACCCTCCCAAATTACCAGTGTGCGGCATCGTTCAGTCCGGGACAAATTCGAGCATGATCGTCGACAGCGGCGGCAAAAGCATCGTCGCCGATACGCCTCCTCCTTCCGCCCTGGCCTCGACCACGCCGCCATTGCCCTTGCCCGAACCGCCATAATCCGAGGCGTCGGTGTTGATGATCTCGCGCCAGCTGCCGGCCTTCGGCAGCGGCACGCGGTAATTGTCGCGCGGCACCGGCGTGAAATTGGAGATGACGGCGATCGGATTGCCGTCCGGCGCGCTGCGCAGCCAGGCGAACACCGAATTCTCGCTGTCGTCGACGATCAGCCAGGAAAAGCCGTCCGGCTCACAGTCGCGCGCATGCAGCGCCGGACGCGAGCGGTAGAGGTAATTGAGGTCGCGCACTACCTGCCAGATACCGCGATGCGGAGCGTGGTCAAGCAAGTCCCAGTCTAGCGCTCGCGCCTCGCTCCATTCGCGGCGCTGCGCGAATTCCTGGCCCATGAACAAAAGCTTCTTGCCGGGATAGCCCCACATGAAGGCGTAGTA
>NZ_RZSG01001017.1:0-1854 GCF_003997725.1 Mesorhizobium sp. M4A.F.Ca.ET.050.02.1.1 | reverse complement strand
GCGGGCCCGGCGACGCGAAGGCGTATTTCACCCGCGCGGCTGCCTATGGCACCACTTTCTACGGCCAGCTCGCCGGCGAGCGCGTGGGCTTGCGGACTCTCAACATCGCCTATCCGCAGCCAAGTGCCGCCGACCGGCAGAATTTTGCCGGCCGCGAGGCGGTCAGCGCCATCAAGCGGCTGCAGGAGGCGGGCTATGACCGCTATGCCGAGACGCTCTATCGCGATCTTGCCGGGCAGTTGACCAGCCCCGGCGAGCTGGCGCTGCTTGCGGTGCTCGCCGAGAAGCAGGGCAACCATTTCATGGCGCTGAAGGTCGGCAAGATCGCCGTCGCGCGCGGCATCGATGTCGGCGCGCTGTCGCACCCGCTTGGCGTCATCCCCGACACCGCCGACATTTCCGGATCCGGCAAGGCGCTGGCCTATGCGATCGCGCGCCAGGAAAGCGAGTTCAATGTCGGCGCCATCTCCAGCGCCGGCGCGCGCGGGCTGCTGCAATTGATGCCGGGCACGGCCAGGCAATTGGCGAAGAAGGCCGGGCTGACGTTCTCGCAGACGCGGCTGACAAGCGACGCCGGCTATAATGCGACGCTGGGCGCCGCTTTCCTCGGCGAGCAACTCGACCGCTTCAGCGGCTCCTACGTGCTGACTTTTGCCGGCTACAATGCGGGTCCCAACCGCGCCGCCCAATGGGTGGCCAAATACGGCGACCCGCGCGGCAAGGACACGGATGCCGTCGTCGACTGGATCGAGCGGATTCCCTACACGGAAACAAGAAGCTACGTGCAGCGCGTGATGGAGAATTACGAGGTCTACAAGATGCGTATTTCCGGGAAGTACGACATCGTCGGAGATCTGGTGAATGGGCGGAGTTGAGCCGTTTTTCCCCTTCTCCCCCTGTGGGAGAAGGTGGCTCGGCGCGTAGCGCCGAGACGGTTGAGGGGTGTTGGACGGATCGCCGCCGTCGCCAAGCTGGAGCACCCCTCATCCGACCGAGCTTCGCTCGGCCACCTTCTCCACAAGGTGAGAAGGAGGAGCCTCACCGATTTGACCGCCCCTGCCCTCGCCTGTAGCACTCGCAGACGAATCGGCAATGGCGAGGGACGTGTCCGCATGCCAGGCGAAGGTTTCTCCGACTTTTTCTATGACGCGCCGGATGGGCTCCGGCTTCACGCCCGCATCTATGGCGAAATCAATTCGGGTCGTTGGCCTGTCGTCTGCCTGCCCGGCCTCACCCGCAACGCGCGCGACTTCCACGAATTGGCACTGCGCCTGTCGAGCCAGACCGAGCGCAAGGTTGTCGCCTTCGACTATCGCGGGCGCGGGCAATCGGCCTATGACCCTGATATCAGCCATTACACTGTCGGCGTCGAGGCCGGCGATGTCCTGGCCGGGCTGGCGGCACTGGACATCGAGGACGCCGGTTTCATCGGCACCTCGCGCGGCGGGCTGATCATCCATGTCCTCGGCGCGATCGCGCCGGCGGTGCTGAAGGCCGTCGTTCTGAATGACATCGGCCCGGTGATCGAGGCGCCCGGCCTCGCCCATATACGCTCCTATCTCGACGGCGCACCGAAGCCGAGGACGTTTACCGAGGCACTCAGTGCCCAGCGCGGCGTGCATGGCGCAGACTTTCCGGCACTGACCGAAGCGGATTGGGAGCGAATGGTGTCGGCGCTCTATCACGAGACCGACGCCGGGCTGGTGTCGGATTTCGACCCAAGGCTGGTCGATACGCTGGCCAGTCTCGACTTCAGCAAGCCGCTGCCCGATCTGTGGCCGCAATTCGAGGCGCTCACGGCGTTGCCGCTGCTTGCCATACGTGGCGCAAACTCCAAGCTGCTGTCAGCAGCAA
>NZ_RZSG01001016.1:0-1862 GCF_003997725.1 Mesorhizobium sp. M4A.F.Ca.ET.050.02.1.1 | reverse complement strand
ATGCGGTCGACATCGGCTGATGGCGCCTGGAAGCTGACGAGCAGCAACAACTGCATCCGCACGGATTTGGTTTCGAAGCCACTGTCGATCATAAGACGTCTCCCTGCTTGAGGAGGGTCGGTATAGCAGGGGTGCTCCTGACACGGTGATGTCAGCAGCGTGATGTGATTCTACAGGACCTTGCGGATCAGCCGGACGCCGACCAGCGCGATATAGGCGGCGAAGAACAGGCCGAGCGACCAGCCGAAGCCGGAGGGGCCGAAAATATCCATGCCGACACCGATCGCCTGCGGGCCAAGCACCATGCCGACGCCGTAACAGAGCACGAAAGCGGCATTGGCCGAGGCAAGCTCATGGCCCGACAATTGCGAGCCGAGATGGGCAAGGCCGATCGTGTAGAGGGCGGCGACCACGCCGCCCCAGACGAACAGAAGGGCGGCCATCAAATGCCAGTTGCTGGCGAAATGCGGCATGAAGATCGTGCCGGCAAGCCCGACGGCGGCGCAGGCCAGCAGCAGATGACGGCGATCGGAAACGCGATCGCTGATCATGCCGATCGGAATCTGCAGCAGCACGTTGCCAAGGCCGATCATGGTGAGCAGCAGGGCAGCGTCCGCCTCGGAATAGCCGATGCGGTTGCCATAGACGGGGAACAGCGCAAAACCGCCCGTCTCGACGGCGCCGAACACCAGCACCGCGAAGGTCGCGGTCGGCACCAGCCAGATGTAGCGGAGAAAGTGGCTGGTCTCGCTGTCGGCGACGATCGTCGGGCTCTCGTCGCGCGCCGCCAGCACCGGAATGGCGGCCAGCGTCACCAGGCCTATGGTCACGCCGAAGGGCAGGAAGCCGGCACTGCCGAGATGGGCAAACAGCCATGGCCCGGCGGCGAAGCCGAGCGACAGCACGGTCGCGTAGATGCCGAGCACCAGGCCCCGCCGGTGCGGCGGCGCCGACGTGCTGATCCAGAACTCGGACAGGATGAACAGCACCGTCAACGAGATATGCAGCACGACGCGGAGCGGAAACCACATCCAGAAATCCGGCGCGAAATGGAAGCCGACGAAGGCAAGCGCGCCGGCGGCAATCATCAGCAGCATCGTCCAGGCGACACCGAGGCGCATGGCGAGCGGGGTGGCGAGCGGCGCTCCGGCGATCGAGGCAAGGCCGGCGACGGCGGTGTTGAGGCCGATCATCGAGGCCGAATGACCACGCGTTTCCAGGATGACGCTGAGCAGCGGCATACCGAGGCCGATGGCGATGCCGACGACGCTGATCGAGGAGATGGCAGCGATCATCGGTAGCCAGTGTACGCGTTCCTCGCCCTGTTGTTGGGTATCGACCGTCATGGGATGCCTGAATAGCCTAGAGGATTTCGCGGGTGAAGCGGTTGCGGACACGCCGGTAGAGAGGCACCGAGCCGCCCGGATGCAGCAGCGGATCATCGGTGAGCCGCTTTGCCAGCTCGTCCAGGATCATCCCGGTGATGTCGGGGATATCGGCCTGCCTGGCCTTGGCGAGCGGCAGCCAGACCAGTTCCTCCAGCTCGTTGGTCGGGCCGCCATCAGCCAGTTCAACCGCGACGTCGCCGCGCCAGGCGCTGAAGAAGCGCGTGTCGAAGCGACGCACCCGGTTCGGCGGCGTGATCGCGCGGGCGATGAAGCGCAGCGCATCCAGCGAGGGTACGACGCCATGTTCGGCAAAGCCCTGCCAGTCGCGCCTGGTGGTGGTGAAGGCGCCTTTGCGGCCGATGAGCAGGCCGGCTTCCTCATAGGTCTCGCGAATCGCCGAAAGCGCGATGGCACGGGCGCGGGCCACGCTGGTGCGGCCGAGGCCAGCGGTCAGGTTCGCTTCTTCCTGGGGGT
>NZ_RZSG01001015.1:0-1866 GCF_003997725.1 Mesorhizobium sp. M4A.F.Ca.ET.050.02.1.1 | reverse complement strand
GAGACAGCCGGCACACGGCCGCCGCTGATCTCGATCGCGGTTTCGATCATCGACAGGGTGAAGCCCTTGATGCCGAAGCCGTAGACGGCAAGGTTGCGCCTTTCCGCTTCGAGTAGCCGCGCCGAAATATGCTCCGCCTCGCCATGCTCGGCCAACAGTCCTGCGAAGCGCTTCTCGGTCAGGCGGAAGAACTGCTCGTTCTGCCACAGCGTGTCGTCGGCATCGAAGCCGATCGTCGTCAGTTCATGGCCGGCCATGGCTGTCCTGCGTCGGGGTCCAAGGTAATCGCATTTCGCGAGGCGTCGAACCTAAGCCCGCCACGGCGAATTTCAACCGCGGCAGCAACCGCACAGGGGTTCCCCTTCCCTTCCATCGCCGGCCACGGCTATACTTCACCATCTGCAACGCAATCTGGTGATTGATGCCGCCTGAAAAAAAGGAAGTCCGTCCGTCTAGCCGCGGAGGGCGTACCCGCACGCCTGCCTTCTTGAAGAACCAACGCGGCGTGAAGAGCTGGAAGGAGGCCAGCGCCTGGCTGGAATGGCGCGGCATCGAGGACATCGAATGCATCACGCCTGACCAGGCCGGCGTTGCCCGCGGCAAGATGATGCCGTCGAAGAAATTCACCTCCAACACCTCGCTGGCGCTGCCCTCGGCGGTGTTCATGACAACGATTTCCGGCGGTTATCCCGAGGACGGCAACGGTTTCCACTATCCGGAGGATGACGGCGATCTCAAGTTGATGCCGGACCTTTCGACGCTGACCGTGGTGCCGTGGGAAGAGGACCCGACGGCGGCGGTGATCTGCGACCTCGTCCATCAGGATGGCCGCTCGGTCGAGTTCACGCCGCGCAACGTGTTGAAGCGCGTGCTCGCGGCTTACGCCGATCGCGGGCTGAGGCCAGTTGTGGCGCCCGAGATCGAATTCTACCTGGTGCGCAAGAATCCCGACCCGGACTATCCGCTGACGCCGCCGGTCGGGCGCTCGGGACGGCCGATCGGCGGCGGCGCCGGCTATTCGATCGCCGGCGTCAACGAGTTCGACGAGCTGATCGACGACATCTACCATTTTTCCGAAGGGCAAGGCCTGGAGATCGACACGCTGATCCACGAGGAGGGCGCCGGCCAGCTCGAGATCAATTTGCGCCACGGCGATCCGATCGAGCTCGCCGACCAGGTGTTCATGTTCAAGCGCACCATCCGCGAGGCGGCGCTGAAGCACGAGATTTACGCCACCTTCATGGCCAAGCCCATCCAGGGCCAGCCCGGATCGGCCATGCACATCCACCAATCGATCGTCGACAGGAAGACCGGGAGGAACGTGTTCTCGGCCGAGGACGGCTCGGAGACGGAGGATTTCTTCCACTTCATTGGCGGCATGCAGAAGCATGTGCCGAACGCGCTGGTGATGTTCGCGCCCTATGTCAATTCCTACCGGCGGCTGACGCAGGCGGCATCGGCACCGGTCAACAACAAATGGGGCTACGATAACCGCACCACGGCCTTCCGCGTGCCGCGTTCGGATCCGGCGGCGCGGCGTGTCGAAAACCGCATTCCGTCCTCGGACGCAAACCCCTACCTGGCGCTGGCGGCATCGCTCGCCTGCGGCCTGGTCGGCATGATCAACAAGGTCAAGGCCGAGCCTCCGGTGCTGACCACCGCCAACGCCGATGAGATCGACCTGCCGCGCAGCCTGCTCGAAGCCGTCGACCTGTTCGAAGGCGACGAGGAACTCTGCGCGATCCTCGGCAAGTCGTTCACCGCCACCTATGCGGCGATCAAGCGGGCTGAGTTCGAGACCTTCATGGAAGTGATCAGCCCGTGGGAGCGGGAGTATTTGTTGCTGAATGTTTAGGGGAGTAGGGG
>NZ_RZSG01001014.1:0-1868 GCF_003997725.1 Mesorhizobium sp. M4A.F.Ca.ET.050.02.1.1 | reverse complement strand
GGTGAGCATGTCGCCGGACGGCGGCGATGTCGAATTCGCGCATTTCACTGGCATCGCCGCCGTCCGGCGACATGCTCACCAGGCAGCGGTTGAAATCCGGGTAAAGCCGGCTCGCACCGCTGAACACCCATTTGACGCCCTCTTTGGCCGAGAGCACGTCGAAATCGATGATCGTCTCCCATTCGGGCTTTTCGGTCTTGTAGGAAGCGACCGTCGTGCGGCGCCACAGGCCCAGCACGTTGGTCTTGTCCTGCCAGAAATTGTACACATGGCCGTTGATTGCCGCTCCGACCGGGATGTTGTCCTCGGCCGTCATCAGGTCGAGCGCGGTTTCGAACGAAGCCTGGTAGCCGGGATCCCCCTGCAATTCGACGACGGTGACCCCGTTCTGAGCGTGCACCCAGTCGAGCGCCTCCTTGCTGCTGCGGTCTTCCAGCCAGAGATAGGGATCGTGGGCGGCCGGTTCAGTCTGGCTCTTTGTCGTCGATTGGGTCACGCGCGATCTCCGAAGGCATTGTCAGGCGGTTTCGCCTACATCGCCTCACGGACGCCCACATTCAAGATGGCAACGACAGCTTGTCGCGACGAAAGCGGCCTTTCGTTCACACCACACGCCTGCGTAAAACGGTCGCCACCGCCAGCGCAGCGCAAATCGTGCCGAGCGTGATCGGCAGACCGGAGGCGCCGATCGCATCCATGACGCCGCCGGTGAGCGGCGGCACCAGGATGCCGCCGACGCCCCACATCAGCGAGAAGGCGGCATTGCCGGCGACCAGCGCCGAGCCCGTGAAGCGCTCGCCGAGTTCGATGATCGACATCGTATAGATGCCGTAGGAGACAGCCCCCCAGATGAACACGCAGGGCCAGATCAACGGCGTCTCGATGAGCAGCGGCAACAGCACGCAGCCGAGCACGGTGAGCGCCACGCACAGGAATCGCACCAGGCGCGCCGTCAGCCGTTCGGCCAGCAGGCCGAGCGGCACCTGCATGGCGATGTTGCCGGCGATCATCGCCGACAGCAGCGCCGACATGCTGGCCTCGGCAATGCCGTAGTGGGTGCCGTAGACCGGCAGCAGCGCCAGCACCGCCTGCTCGAAGCCGGCGGCCACGACCACGGCGGCGAGCAGCAGCCATGCCTTTGGCATGAAGCCCATCACCGAAACCTGGTGTCCGGCCTCGTCGACCTTGGGCAGGCGCCCGAGCACCAGCGCCAGGCAGCCGCCGCAGAAGACAAACGCGGAGATGCCGACCAGGAATGGCGGCCAGCCCTCGGTGCCGACCGCAAGCAGGCAGAGCGGACCTGTGGCGAAGCCGGCCGAAATGACAGTCGAATATACGCCCATGACGCGGCCGCGGCGCGACGGTGGCGCCAGCGCGATCACCCAGATTTCGCTGAGAACATAGAGCGGGTTGGTGACGACGCCGATCAGGAAGCGCAGCGGGAACCACAGATAGACGTTCTGCGTCCAGCCGACCAGCGCCAGCGCGAGCGCGGAAAGCGCGGCGCAGGTAAGTGCTGTCCGCCCTGGGCCGAAACGGCGCGCCAGCGCCGGGATCATCGGCGAGGACAGGATGAAGCCGATCGGCGTCATCGCCGCCGAAAGGCCGATCATCGCCGGCGAGATGCCCTGGCGCTGCAGGATGAAGCTGAGCAGCGGGTAGCTTAAACCTTGCGCTATGGCGAAGACCGAGACGGTCGCGATCACGCCGGTGATCGCCGCCCATTGCATTGTCTCGTCGCTGTTCGTTTCCGCAGCGCTCATGGCCATTCCTCCGCCGGCAGCCTTAGCGGTTCGGCTGAACAGCCGTAACCCCCTCGCCCGCGAAAACCGCTTGCTCCAGCCAAACCCTGTCAGGAACTTCGCGGC
>NZ_RZSG01001013.1:0-1870 GCF_003997725.1 Mesorhizobium sp. M4A.F.Ca.ET.050.02.1.1 | reverse complement strand
ATTTTGTAGATGTATTTCGGCATCTTGTAGCCGAGCTGGCGCTCGACGCGCACGCGCAGCGGCGCGCCGTTCTCGACCGGCAGCGGCTTGCCGTTGAGGCCGTAGGCGAGGATCGTCTGCGGGTGGCGGGCGTCGATCAGGTCGATGGTGCCGTAATATTTGATGTCGCCGGAGAGAGACCGGTCGATCGTGTCGAGGCAGTGGAACATGACATAGCTGGCCTGGGGTTTCACGACCGCCTGGTCGAGAACCAGAGACAGCGGCGTGCCCGTCCATTTGGCGATGCAGCTCCAGCCCTCGACACAGTCGTGGCGGGTGATCTGGGTGCGGCTCGGCATGTTCTGAAGCTGCTCGCGGGTCAGCGCCAGCGGCTTCTCAACGAGGCCGGAGACTTCAAGGCGCCAGTCGGCGAAGTTGTTGGCAAGCAGCCCCTTGTAGGTGTCGTCGTCCGGCGCGGTGACGCCGTTCGGCCGCTGCGGCTGGCGGATGTCGGCCTCAGTGAATTCCTGGGCGAGCGCGTCACGGCCGGCCAGCAGGCGCTGGGCCCGGTATGTCAGGCCATTGGCGTTTTCGAGGAAGCTGCGCAGGCCACCGCCGACACCGAGACCGCTGTCGAAAGCATCGCAGCCGGACAGCGCGATGCCCGACAGGCCGAGACTGGCGGAAGTCAGGAATTTCCTGCGGTTGATCTGAAACTTCGCCATCTCAGGCGCTCCTCTCGGGCGAGTTGTCATCATGCGCCGGCGGGTCGGTGCGGTACCAGCCGGTGACGATCGAACGCAATTCGTTGACCGGGCCGGCGGCAAGGATCATCAGCATGTGGATGATGAAGAAGCCGACGAGCAGCACCATGACGGTGAAATGGATGGTGCGTGCCGTCTGCCTTCCACCGAGCAGGTCGTTGAGGAACGGCAGCATCGCGTTCATGCTGGGCGACATGGCAAGGCCGGTGATGATCATCAGCGGCAAGAGCACGAACAGCACGCCGCCATAGGCCATCTTCTGCAGCGTGTTGTATTCGCGCGTGTGATGGAACTTCAGCTTCGCGTGGTCGACGATATCCCGCGGCAGGCGCCGGAGATCGTCGAAGCGCGGAGCGAGATCGCGGCGGACATGGCCATTGATCAGGCCGGCGACCAGCCAGACGAGCAGGGTGGCGGAGAGCACCCAGGCGAAGAAGAAATGCACGACGCGGGCCGTGCCGAGATCATAGTAGGAGGGGATCGTGGCCCAGGAGGGGAAGGCGCGGGATGTCTCCTGACCGGGCGGCCCCGACCAGCCGAGCACGCCCGTCGTGTCGAAACGCCTGCCGAAGACCTCGGTGTAGCCGCGCGGACCCTGATCGGTGTTCTCGGCGCCGATGGCGAAGACGGTGTTGTTGTAGCCGAAGCCCGATTCCTTGCCGATGTAGAGCTGGGGCGGGCATTGAAGATCTGCAGGCCGGAAAGCAGCATGAAGAACAACGCGATCGCCCAGAGCCAATGGGTCAGCCGCGTCCAGCGCGACTGGCGGTAAATCAGCGTCATGTCGTTCGATGCGGCTGGCGCATCGGCGGCGGGGTCGCTCCTGGCAACGGTTTCCATCGGCTTTCGTTCTCCCGCAGTTCAGATCTTCGTTCTCCTTCCAATACGTCGCCGGCCCAAGCGATGTTTCATCCGATCACGGATTTATTACGGTGCGCCGAGGCTGACCGCCAGGTTGACCGCCGCCGCGACGATCACCGTGTTGAAGAAGAACGACAGGATCGAATGGATCAGTACCACCTGGCGCATGTACGAAGTCGTGACGGCAGTGTCGGCGGTCTGCGCGGTCATGCCGATGACGGCGGCAAAATAGAGGAAATCCCAGCCCTCGGCCCGCTTGTCGCCGG
>NZ_RZSG01001012.1:0-1878 GCF_003997725.1 Mesorhizobium sp. M4A.F.Ca.ET.050.02.1.1 | reverse complement strand
GGCCATAGACGTGCGCGTCGGCGACATCCTGACCTGGGACGAGTTGGAGCCGCTGCGCGACCGCAAGGCGCTGCTCGATCGGCTCCATCGCGGCGTCTTCGACCTGGCGCCTGCCGCGCCGCGCGGCCGGGCGCAATTCCTGCCGCGCCGCATGCGCAAGGCGGCCTGACGGGCAGGTTGATCAGTCCGCGCCTTCCTCGGGATCGATCGCCGAAGCCTCTGTGGCGAGAACCTCGATCTCCTGGTTCTGGCCGGCGACGACGGTGAAATCCTTCTGGTAGATGCGGTCGCGGTTCTTGGCGATAATGGTGTAGTCGCCTTCGGCCAGCACCATCGAGGCGAAGGCGCCGACAGTTTCCTTGATCGGGTCGCCGGATTCGTTGAGCAGCGACCAGGAAGTGTCGGCGATCGCTTCGCCGCCGGCCTCGCGCACCAGCTTCATCGTCATCTCGGCGGCGCGGTGCTCGACGGTCGCTTCGGTCAGCTTGCCGGCCTCGACACGGATGTCGGAGCGGATGACCGCATTCACCGAACCATAGGTGGAGACGACATGGTAGGTGCCGGCATTCAACCGCACCACTGCGTTCGGCTCGACATCGGGGACGATCAGGGCGCGGTCGCCATTGGCCTCGACCTTGTCCTCGTAGATCGAGAACCGCAGCTTCTTCGGCGGTATGTGCACGCCCCCCGACAGCACGGCGTCGAGCTTGAGGCCACCGGCGTCGAGCACCAGGCTTTCGCGCTTGGCCTCCTTGCCCACGGTGATGCGCTTGGTGGCGCCGGCCCGCCCATAGGAAGCATGGACAAGATAGCTGCCTGGCTCCAGCTGGAACACGGCGGTGCCGCCATGCGCCGAAGCCACCATCGGCAGCTTGCCGTCGCTGGCCGGCTCGGGCTTGAAGACCCGCCAGACGATGCCGCGGGTGATGTCGTTGCCCTTGTCCGTCAGTTGCGCCGAGAGCGTGATGGCGCCGCCGCCGCTCAAGGCCAGCGATGTCTCGCCTTTCGGCGTCGCGTAGCTGGAAATCCCCGGCAGCTTCAGATTGCTGATGCCGTCCGCGTTCTGCGCCACGGCCGACGAAACCGGCGCCATGAACAGCGCCGCCGCCAGCCAGACCAGGAAAAGACGCAGTGTCCCCTCAAACATGCCTTGCGTTGAAGCCCAAGGCGGTGGCAATTTCAAGGCCTGAGAGTCCCAATCCCGTTCCGCAGGGCTCTTGCCATCCGGCGCGAAGCGCCAATGCCCGAGCCGCCCGAATTTCCCACAGGCGCGCTTCAGCCCAAAACCGAACTTCCAGGAGACTTGCGCCCATGGCGTCGCCGATCATCGACTTCCTGCTGACCCGGAACTCCGCGCCGATTCCAGACCTGAAAGAGCCGGCGCCCAGCGATGCCGAGATCGCCACCCTGATCACCGCCGCCACGCGCGTGCCGGATCACGGCCGGCTCGAGCCCTGGCGCTTCATCCTCTATCGCGGCGAGGCGCGCGTCGAAATCGGCAAGAAGCTGGCGGCCTTGGCCGAACAGCGCGAGGGACCGCTGCCCGAGGGCCGGCGTAACCAGGAACTCGCGCGGTTCTCGCGCGCGCCGCTGGTGATCGGCGTGGTGTCGGTGCCGAAGGAGAATCCGAAGATCCCGCAATGGGAGATGTTTCTCTCGGGCGGCATGGCGGCTATGAATCTGATGATCGCCGCCAATGCGCTGGGCTATGGCACCAACATGATCAGCAACTGGTATTCCGACGTGCCGGAGGGCAGGGCGATCCTTGGCCTGGCGCCGGAAGAGCGCGTGATCGGCTTCGTCCATATCGGCTCCTACCAAGGGCCGGCGCCGGAGCGGCCGCGGCCCGACCCGGCAAAGCTTTACGCCGACTATCAG
>NZ_RZSG01001011.1:0-1880 GCF_003997725.1 Mesorhizobium sp. M4A.F.Ca.ET.050.02.1.1 | reverse complement strand
GCCAAGGACGATGCGCTGGTCATGCATCCCGGCCCGATGAACCGCGGCGTCGAGATTGCGTCCGAAATCGCCGACGGGCCGCAGAGCGTCATCCAGGAACAGGTGGAGATGGGCGTCGCCGTGCGCATGGCGGTAATGGAAGCGTTGCTCGATCCGCGCCGCAACCATGAGGGGCGCGGCGCATGACGACAACGGTCTTCAGCAAGGCGCATATCGTCGATCCCTCGCGCGGCATCGACGAGGTCGGCACGGTCATCGTCGAGGGCAGGAAGATTGTCGCCGCCGGCAAGGCGGCGCTGAACCAGGGTGTGCCGGAAGGCGCGACTGTCATCGACTGCGCGGGAAAGACCCTCATTCCAGGTTTGATCGATAGCCGCGTCTTCATCGGCGAGCCCGGCGGCGAGCATCGCGAGACTATTGCCTCGGCGAGTGTGGCGGCAGCGGCGGGCGGCGTCACCTCGATCGTCATGATGCCCGACACCGATCCGGTGATCGACAATGTCGCGCTGGTCGAATTCGTGCTGCGCACAGCCAAGGATACGGCAAGCGTCAACATCTTTCCGGCGGCGGCGATCACCAAGGGGCTCGACGGCCGCGAGATGACCGAGTTCGGCCTGCTGCGCGAGGCCGGCGCCGTCGCCTTCACCGACGGGCGCCACACAATCGCCAGCGCCCTGGTGATGCGCCGGGCGCTGACCTACGCCCGCGACTTCGGCGGCGTCGTCGCGCATGAGACGCAGGACGCCGACCTTGCCTCGGCGGGCGTGATGAATGAGGGCCTCTACGCAAGCTGGCTCGGCCTTGCCGGCATTCCGCGCGAGGCGGAATCGATCCCGCTGGAACGTGACCTCGCTTTGGCGCGGCTGACGCGCGGAACTTATCACGCGGCCAAGATCTCGACGGCGATGGCGGCCAACGCCGTGAGCCGGGCGAAAGCCGACGGTGCCAATGTCACGGCCGGCGTGTCGATCCACAATTTGTCCCTCAACGAGAACGACGTCGGCGAATACCGCACGTTCTTCCGGCTGACGCCGCCGCTGCGTGCCGAGGACGACCGGCTGGCCATGATTGAGGCGATCAAGGACGGCACCGTCGACATTGTCGTGTCCTCGCACGATCCGCAGGATGTCGACACCAAGCGCCTGCCCTTCGCCGACGCGGCGGCCGGCGCGATCGGGCTGGAAACGCTGCTGGGCGCGGCGCTGCGGCTCTATCACAATGGCGACGTCTCGCTGCTCAGGCTTGTCGAGGTGCTGTCGGCCGCTCCGGCGAAACTGTTCGGCCTGCCCGGCGGCACGCTGAAGCCGGGTGCCGCGGCCGACCTCGCGCTCGTCGATCTGCACGAGCCCTGGATCGTCAGCGAGAGCGGCCTTCGCTCGCGCTCGAAGAACACCTGCTTCGAGGGCGCGCGGCTGCAAGGCAAGGTCTTGCAAACGATGGTGTCGGGCCGCACAGTGTTTTCAATCTAGGCCGATGGCGGCGTAGTCCGCCATTTCGTGCGGTGAAGGAAATGCGGGGTGAAACAATGGGTTATGGCGGTATCCTGGCGCTACTGTTCGGCTATCTGCTTGGCTCGATTCCCTTCGGCCTGCTGATCACTGGCGCCGCCGGCCTTGGCGACGTGCGCAAGATCGGTTCCGGCAATATCGGCGCCACCAACGTGCTGCGCACCGGCAACAAGGGGCTCGCCGCCGCCACGCTGCTGCTCGACGCCCTGAAAGGCACGGCGGCGGTGCTGATCGCCGGCCGCTTCGCGCCGGAGTTCGCGCTTTGGGCCGGCTTCGGTGCCTTCCTTGGCCATCTCTTTCCGGCCTGGCTCGGCTTCAAGGGCGGCAAAGGCGTCGCAACCTATCTCGGCGTGCTGATCGGCCTTGCCTGGC
>NZ_RZSG01001010.1:0-1884 GCF_003997725.1 Mesorhizobium sp. M4A.F.Ca.ET.050.02.1.1 | reverse complement strand
CTCGAACTGCACGCCGCCCCGGTGGCGTTCGAGCAGGCGGTCAGCACGGCCGAGCTCTTCGCCCAGTCGGCCAAGCCCGCCGGCATCACCGTCGGCGTCAAGCGCGAGCCCGACGACGGCTATTGGGCGGAGGTGTGGATGAAGAAGCCCTGGGTCGCGTCCTTCTGGGCCGGACGGCCGTCGGCCAGCATGATGTTCTCCTCGGTCTATGCGTCAGGCGCGCCGTGGAACGAGACCCACTGGAAGAACGAGGATTTCGACCGCAAGCTCGCCGAGTCGCGCTCGTTCGCCGATCCGGCCAAGCGCCGCGAGGTCTATTTCGAGCTGCAGCAGACGATCCATGATACCTGCCCCACTATCATCCCTGCCTTCGCCAGCTGGGTCGACGCGGCGCGCGCGGAGGTCAAGGGCTTCACCCCAAATCCCAACTTCCTGCTCAGCGACCATCGCGTGGCAGAGCGCGTCTGGCTGGAGGCGTGAACGCGCCAGGCCAGGGGCAGGCCGGAGGGAACGTTTCGGCCCGCCGCGCGTTGATGCCATCGGGGTGATGGCCGGCCATTTCCGCCGGCCATTGCATTTGGATGGCAAGGGGATGTCCAAGGTCGAGACCATCAAGCCCGTCGAGGCGGCGGCAGCGCCGCGGGCCTCGGATGCGTTCGCGCTGAAGCTCACCTCCTCCGAACTGGCGACGACCATGTCGCATTTCCACCGCGCCGAGATCGCCCGCATGGCCGGCTGGCGCGACCGGCTCGACCGGACGAGCAACTGGGCGATCACCGTCGCCGCCGCCATGCTTTCGGTCTCGCTGTCGACGCCGAGCTCGCATCACGGCGTGCTGCTGTTCGCCATGCTGCTGATCACGCTGCTCTTGTGGATCGAAGCGCGGCGCTACCGCTTCTTCGACGTCTACCGCGCGCGGGTGCGCCAGTTCGAGCGCTATTATTTCGCGCAGATCTTCTCGCCGCAGCCCGACTTCGCCTCCAACTGGCTGGCGATCGTCGGCGAAGGCCTGCGCTCGCCGCGCTTCCTGATCTCGCAGCGCGCGGCGCTGGTCCGCCGGCTGCGCCGCAACTACATCTTCATGTACACGATCCTGATGCTGGCCTGGGTTCTGAAGATCACGACGCCCAGCCTGCAGCGCGAAGGCTCGCCGATCGGCTTCGGCGCCTCGTTCCTCGACGCGATGCGGGTGGCCGCGCTCGGCCCGGTGCCCGGCATCGTTGTCGCGTCCATTGTGGCGCTGTTCTATGTCGGCCTGCTCGCCGCCGCCTTCCTGGTCAACAGCGAGGAAGGCGAGCTTTCGCATGGCACCGTGCATGTCTGAACCGCAATCTGAGGCAATCCAGCTGCTGCTTTCGAAGAAAGCAGGCGCCCGCCCAATGCCTTGGCGGGACAACCTCCGAGCGGGCCACCGTTAGCACGTTGATAAGCAATTGGTAATAAAAGGTCATGGATGAGAGATCGACCTCAATCCGCGAACAAAAAAGCGCCGTCACCGGCAGGGCCTTGCCGTGCGCATTAGGAGCCAGATCATCCTGAGCATGGTCGGCGCCGCGGCGCTGATCGGATTGGTCGGCGGCGTCGCGGTCTTCACGCAGATGGCGGCGACCAAATATCTCGGGCTGACCGAGGCGACCAATGTCGCGCGCGAGCTGGCCGACACCATAGTCTTCGAACCGTCCGCGGGGACGCCTTCGCTGCTCGAGCAGCCCGAGGTGCTCAAGCAGTTCCTGGAGCAGCAGCACCGGCGCTCGCAGCGGGATTTCATCGTCGTCGACCGCAACAAGGTAATCGTCGCCCATGCCGCCGACGAGGAGCACAAGGCCGGCGAAAAATTCGACCACGACCCCGGCAACGAGGTCGGCCGGACGCTGCAGGACCTGT
>NZ_RZSG01000100.1:0-12156 GCF_003997725.1 Mesorhizobium sp. M4A.F.Ca.ET.050.02.1.1 | reverse complement strand
CCTCCGCATTCCCACTGTGGCCGAGGCCGAGGCGGAGCTGGACGCGGCAAGGCGGGCCGGCGGCCGTTTCGTCGGCATCGGCGAGGCCGACTATCCGCTTCTGCTGAAGGCCATGGATAATCCGCCGCCCCTGCTTGCGGTGAAGGGCGAGGGCGCGGTTTTCCGTCTGCCGGCGGTCGCCGTCGTCGGCGCCCGCAACGCCTCGCTCGCCGGCGTCAAGATGGCGCGGATGCTGGCGGCGGACCTTGGCCGCGACGGCTACGCGATCGTCTCCGGCCTGGCGCGCGGCATCGATACGGCAGCGCACCAAGGCAGCCTCTCTACCGGCACTATTGGCGTGCTGGCCGGCGGGCTCGACATGCCCTACCCGCCCGAGAATGCCGCGCTCTGCATCGAGATCGCCGAGCGTGGCGGCGCCGTCGTCTCGGAAATGCCGTTCGGCTGGCAGCCGCGCGCGCAGGATTTTCCGCGCCGCAACCGGCTCGTCGCCGGCATGGCGCTGGGGCTGGTGGTGGTCGAAGCGGCGCAACGTTCGGGCTCGCTGATCAGCGCCAGGCTGGCTGGCGAGATGGGCCGCCTGGTTTTCGCCGTACCTGGTTCGCCGCTCGATCCGCGCGCGGCCGGCTCGAACGGCCTGCTGAAGGACGGCGCGACGCTGGTGACCGAAGCCGCAGATGTTTCCAGCGCCATCGCGCCGCTGGCAGGGGCGCGTGTTTCAAGAATAGCACCGCTGGCCGAGCCGCCGGATCTCTCGGCAATGCCGCCGCCACGCGAGGATGATCGCGCGGGCGTGCTCGAGGCGCTCGGCCCGACGCCGGTGGCGGTCGATGAGGTGATCCGTCACACTGGTCTCGGCGCCGCCCAGGTCTCGATGGTGCTGTTGGAGCTCGATCTCGCGGGACGGCTGGAGCGCCACGCCGGCGGCAATGTCTCTCTGGTTTCCTGATGGTTCCACCCGGCGCCGTGGCACTGACGATCGAGTGCTTCCGTTTGGAAATCACCGCATGCGCTATCTGAACGCGCACAGGCTCGTAACCAATCTGCCCGTCGTGGAGAACTATTTCGCCAGGCGCGCGGCGCCTCGGTCGGGCATGCGGATTTTCTTCCAGGACGAACACAATCTGGTGCTTCCTGGCGGGCGTGACGTTCCACCCTCAAGCGCTCCGGGCGTCGTGCCATCCATCTTCGGAGGCGACGAGACGTATCTCGTCCGGATCGCAAACGAAAAGCAGTACCGCACGGCGGACGTCGTGCTCGAATACAATGTGCCGAACATCGTCAACATCAAATCCAGCGGCCGGTTTCCGAGGCGCTTCAGCGAGCGGATCGTCTACTGCCCTCCGATCCCCTTCGACTATTCAAATGCAGGCGGCCGGTCGATCGACGTCCTGACCAACATCATCAACACCAGGGAGCCGAGGCGCGCCTCCCTGATCGAAAGACTGGAGGCTTTTGCGGGCTACAGGAATGTCCAGGGCGTCTACGACCTGCCCGGGCTGCGGTCGCTGTACCAAAGCGCTAAAATCATCGTCAACCCGCACCAGACCTGGCATCACCACTCGATCGAGGAGTTCAGGGTCCTGCCGGCGCTTTCGCAAGGCTGTCTCGTCGTCAGCGAGGACGTGCCGCTGCGAACACACATCCCCTATCATGAATATGTGATCTGGTGCCGGTACGAGGACATTCCCGACGTCGTCGCCGAGACGCTGCGGAACTACGGCCGCCTTTTCGAGAAGATCCACGGCCCCGCCGGCGGGCTTGCGGAATTGCTGGCGTCGATGCTGGCCGAGTTCGAACGGTCGATGGACAGGGTGATTGCCGCCGACGCGGCCAGGTCCGGTGCCTCGAGATTACTGTCGGCCATTCGGCGCCGTCTGGGCTAGCGGAATAGATATTTCGACACTTCCGGATTGCCGCGGCGCCACATCACATTGTCCAGGAAGTAGTGATGGACGTTGATGAAGATCAGCACGATGAAGAAGAACAGCGACGAGCCGAGAACTTGCCTGTCATAAGGGATCATAGCCGTCAGCACGAACGGGATCAGCCAGAAGCCGAGATAGCCGAGCGCGCCGCCACCGACGATAAATCCCAGGACACGAAGCCTGTAGAGGGGGCCGAGAAAGGACAGGATCTTCGGTTGCGGATCGCTCGCGGCATCCAGACCGTCGCGCTCGACATTGGTCTGATAGCGCCAGACCACCGCCAGGTACTGGAGCGAGTGGAGCGCGGGCACCACAAGCAGCCAGAGCGGGTTTATCCTTGCGATCAGGATCCAGAGGTAGAGTGATGCGACATAGGCCACGATGCCGTTGTACGGCAGGCCGCCGCCGTTCTTTCGCCAACGGTTGACCAGCATCATGACCGTAGCCGCGGTGGATGCTACGGCTACCAGCAGGGCAATGTCGGTGATCCACGACGGGGCCGCGAATGTGTAATATTCCAGCCCATAGTATTTGCCCGCGGTGACCGCCGTATTCGTCTGCAGCCAGGCCAGGATCCAGACGGCATAGCTGTTGACCAGCAGCACCTTCTTGTCCCGATCGTCGAAGAATTTGCGCTTGAGCACGGCATCCACCATCAGCATGCCGTAGCCCTGCTTGACGTAGTGCCAGCCGACGAAGAAGAACATGGCGTTGGTCGCATATCCCAGCAGCCGCGTGTTTGCCGTCGCCGCGCCATAGGCAAAGAAGGCGCTCATGATCAGGGGAACGGCGATGCCGGCGAAGATGTAGCGGATCTGCAGGCCCTTGTCGTATCCGTCGCCGCTCACCTTGCGTCCGAAATTGCGGTAGAAAATCTGATATGAGTGGGCGAAGTGGGGATAGTTTACCAGATACGCCACAAAGACCATCGTAGCGGCAACGAGGCCTTCGTACTCGAGCGGCACAAGAAACAGAACCGGCAAGATGAGAAACGCGCTACCGCCGAGCATGAGGAAGTCGGCGACTGGGCCGAATAGATATTTCTGGGGTTTCGCCGCCGCGGGGGCCAGGGTGTCGGCCGAAAGGTGAAGTGCCATGTATCGCCTCCCTTGCGAATGCCGACTCTAGCTGCCGCCCAGTCTGGCGACAAGGTTGGCACTGCCGGTCTACGCCCGCTTTGTGGATATCGAAGGCATCACGAGACGCGTTTCGGCGACTGCAACTCGCGCCCCATCCTGGCAGCCTGAAAGATCGTCATCAAAACCAGTATCGGCTCGCCATCGGTCGGATTGATCATCAGGGCGACGCGGCCAAGTTCGTCGCTCATGGCACAGTTCCAGTCCTTGACCGCGATCACCTTTTTCTCGGACAATTTATTGCCCCTCCCCTTGGACGCCTCTGCCCGGCCCACTCGATCGATCCAACGGAAAGCTTGGCCCCGGGCCGATCTAAATACAAGCAATCGCTAATATTGTTATAGCTAGCCGACTAACAGATGGGCTTCAGGAGGGCCGTTTAATCTATATGATCCAATAGTTTGGTCGTCGCGGCGTCACGACGGTGTTCGGAATTGGCTCGATCGATGCCTTCCACGGTGATGGCGAACATCCCGTTTTCGATCCTGGCTATCCAGCCCTTTGCCTTCAGATACCAGAGATGAAAATCCAGATGTTCTCGCGGACAGCCTGACAAGCGCTCGAGTTCGTCATCGCCAATGCCGGGATTGTTGACGTCCTGGCGCCGCTTTACATAGAGAAGCGTCAGCAGTTTGGCCTGGATGACGACATCCCGCTCAAGACCTTTGGTGTTGCTGGCCTCCTCGGTAAGCTCACGGCGAAGGCCCAGATTGTCCCTGTACTGGATGTCGTACTGCGCGCGCTTGACCGGATCCTTCAGCGTATTGTGGGCTTCCACGATCTCGCTGAAGCGTGAATCATCTCCGGTATCCCGATTGTCGGGATGATAGCGCATGGCAAAATAACGAAATATCCGTTCAATCGTTTCCGAGTTGGCGTTCGGGCTGATTTCCAGAAGTTCGTAGTAGTCAGTGAACATTGGTGGTGCTGCCTCGAATCTACACCACTCCCCCATAGGCAGCTTCGCGCAACTGGTACCCACATGCAAGCAGGCTTCCCGAGAGGGAGTGCCTGGCGATCCGAGCGAAGTGGGCAGCATGCCGGGCGAAGCTGCGAATCTCCGCCGTCGCCACGACCGTGGACACCACCACGGATGACGGCGAGATCGTCCGCAATGCCATCACCAGTCGGCAACCCCAATTCCCCGCGCCGTGCAAATGGTTCTGGCGCGGTCACCGGCTTTGTCAAACGAACGCTAATATACGATATAGCCTGCCGCCCAGCTGCCATGTTAGATCTAGGCGGACAATGAAAGTCCTGTTGATCGCGCTAGCCGTCGCTCACAACTGGTACACCGGCTATCATGATCCGGTTACCGGCTATGAATGCTGCGAGGACAAGAAGGACTGCGGGGTCATCAGCTCGCGCTATGTCGAGCCGCTGCCTGGTGGCGGTTTCAATGTCCGCACGGGGTCCAAGACCCGATACTTCATTCCCAAGAACCGCGTCATAGAGAGCGAAGACAGCCAGTATCACATCTGCTTGTCCCCGCCGTTTTCCTATATTCGCTGCTTCTTTGCGCCCCGCACGGAGGCGAGCCGATAGACACTCGCTGCATTTCGCGAGGCCCATTTCGGAGTTGACCGGCGCCCATTGGGCGGGGGGCTTTGGGGCAAGGCGCCGGCCAGTCAGCCGCGCAAAGCAGTGCGCCTAATCTTAAGGGCGTCGATCATTTCGTCAGCCCACCCCGGCGCCGCCGCCGTTCTTGGGGATGAAGGTCTCACTCGGCCTTTAGTACCTGGTGTCTGGTCAACCAGTCACGAATGATCAATCGGACGGCTTCAGGTCGGGAAACCTCATGTTCGGCAACAAACTGATCGACGCCCGCGAGCATGTCCGGTTGAAGGCGGACCATGATCGGCACGCCCTTTCCGGTTGGGATCGGTCCCCGCCGTTTCTTTGATATCACGGTTTCGTGCTTTGGCATAAAAACTCTGATATCAGAATTTCGGTTCTTGCGAAAGCGCTAGAGCCTCACACAAACCGAATTGGAGAAGATCCGATGCCGAACAACTATGTTCGGGCAGCCGCCCAAGGTGCATGACATCCAACAACATTGTGAAGTTTGGCCCGCTGCCTCGGCGGCGGGCCATTTTGTTAGGTTCCTGTTAGGAGAACCGCCCTCGCCCGTTCCAGGTGAGAAACGATATCACATTGCATTCATTGAAAAATTTGGTGAGCGCGATGGGATTCGAACCCATGACCTACTGATTAAAAGTCAGTTGCTCTACCGGCTGAGCTACGCGCTCCCGCGGGCTCGATTAAGGCCGCCCTCGAAATTGCGCGGAACATAGGGAGAGTGCCGCGACGGGTCAACCGGAAAAACATGGCCTACAGGCTGGATTTTCGCTGTGTTCGGCGCGGCATTGTGGCCATGCGGGCATGCGCGGCATAGCGCATGAGAGGGGCGAAGGGCTTGCCTCCGTAAAACGCCACCACCGTCAAGGCGCATTCTGCAATCTGAACGGGAACCTGGGAACAATTGCCTATGTCGCCCGTTTTTTCGGACACAAGGGACGTCAACAACCCTTCGAGGAGAAGAGCGATGAACAGGATCGCATCCAGCCTGCTGGCGGCCGCGCTGTCGGCGTCTTTCGTGGCGGCGGACATTGTGCCAGTCAATGCCCAGCCAAATTATGTACCGCTGGGCCAGGGGCTGTCTTCGGACGTCCAGACTGTGCAGTACCGGGACTGGAGGAGACACCGCGCGCTCAATCGCGAATTCTCGCGCCGGGACGGTGTCGTGTACTGGAATGGCCATCGCGGTTATCGCGAATATCGTCGCGGCTATCGCCGTCACGGCGACTTCTGGTTCCCGCTGGCGGCCTTCGCCACGGGCGCGTTGATTACCGGTGCCATCATCAACAACCAGAACCGTGTCTATCGCGGTGGCGATGCCCATGTCCAATGGTGCTACGACCGCTACCGCTCCTACCGCGCCTGGGACAACACGTTCCAGCCGTACAACGGCCCGCGTCAGCAGTGCTATTCGCCCTACTGACCTGATCATCGGAACACGGGAGGCTGCGGAGGCCCGTGCCGGCAACGGCACGGGCCTTTCGCGACATCCCGGTCAAGGAAGCGATCCGCGGATCAACTGGCCCAGCCGATGGTCTTGAAGATCAGATACAGGCCTCCGCCTTCACCGCGTGGGGAGCGGTAAGCGCCGAGTGCATCGCAGATGCGAACCATTGCCCCGCTCAGCCCCCAGCCGAGCGCCTCCAGGTCATTGTTCGTGTCGAGCACATAGGCCTGAGCCAGCTCATCGATGCCTTTTTCCTCGCCGAAGGACCGAACCCGCTTGGCGTCTTCGAGGAGTTCGCCGGGCAGGTTTGAATTTGCCCAGGCCCACAGCCAGTTGTCAGCTTTGGCGCTCGTACTGCCCGCAATCTGGATCTCGGCGACGACCTTGATAACGCCTTGCTCCGAGAACAGGAGCTTTCGTGCCTTCAGATCGTAGTCGTAGCGCGGCCAGCTGCCGAGGCGGAAATCCTTCTGCAGGCGGTCGTTCTTGGCTTTCAGCTGATCGAAAGCCTCTTCGCGCCAGCCAGTATACCAATCTGGATTCATTCACCCCTCACCCAGCCGATCTCGCTGCCGATTTATGGCACGCTCAGCGTCCTGCGCACAGCGTCACGCCAGCCCGCCAGCTTGGCGGTGCGTGCCGCAGTGTCCATCTTCGGCTTGAAGCGGCGGTCGAGCGCCCAGGTCTTGGCGAACTCCTTTGCCTTCGGCCACACACCCGCCTTCGAGCCGGCAAGCCAGGCAGCACCGAGCGCCGTCGTTTCCAGGATGGTCGGTCGGTCGACCGGCGCATCGAGGATGTCGGCCAGCCGCTGCATCGTCCAGTCGGAAGCCACCATGCCGCCGTCGACCCGCAGCACGGTCTTGGCGGAAGCCCCCTTCCAGTCCTTGCGCATGGCGTCGAGCAGGTCGCGGGTCTGGTAGGCGACGGAATCCAATGCCGCGCGGGCAAACTCCGCCGGGCCTGAGTTGCGGGTCAGGCCGAAGATCGCGCCGCGCGCCTCGGCGTCCCAATGCGGCGCGCCGAGGCCGACGAAGGCCGGCACCAGATACACATTCTGCGCCGGATCGGCGGCTGCCGCGAGCGCGCCGCTCTGCTCGGCCTTGCCGATCACCTTGATGCCGTCGCGCAGCCATTGCACGGCGGCGCCGGCGATGAAGATCGAGCCTTCCAGCGCATAGGTGGTCTTGCCGTTCAGGCGATAGGCAATGGTGGTCAACAGCCGGTTCTTCGAGCGCACCAGGTCGGTGCCGGTGTTGAGCAGCGCGAAGCAGCCGGTGCCGTAGGTCGACTTCATCATGCCCGGCTCGAAACAGGCCTGGCCGATGGTCGCGGCGTGCTGGTCGCCGGCGACGCCGAGGATTTTTATCTCGGCGCCGAACAGGCCCTTCTCGGTGACTCCATAGTCATCGGCGCAGTCTTTCACTTGCGGCAGCATGGCGGCCGGGATGCGCAGGATCGAGAGCAACTCGCCGTCCCAGACATTCTTCTCGATGTTGTAGACCAGCGTGCGCGAGGCGTTGGTGGCGTCGGTGGCGTGCACCTTGCCGCCCGTGAGCCACCAGATCAGGAAACTGTCGATGGTGCCGGCGAGCAGTTCGCCCTTTTCGGCGCGCTTCCTGGCGCCTTTCACCTTGTCCAGCATCCAGGCGATCTTGGTGCCGGAGAAATAGGGATCGAGCAGCAGGCCGGTTTTCTTGGTGAATGTCTTCTCCAGCCCCTGCTTCTTCAATTTCTGGCAGAGCGGCGCGGTCCGGCGATCCTGCCAGACGATGGCGTTGTGAATCGGCTTGCCGGTCGCCTTGTCCCAGATGACGACGGTCTCGCGCTGGTTGGTGATGCCGATCGCCGCCACGTCCGAAGCGTTGCGGCTGGCAGCCTTCAGCGCGGCCTTCACGGTCGCCACCACGCTTGCCCAGATCTCCTGCGGATCGTGCTCGACCCAGCCCGAGGCTGGATAATACTGGTTGAATTCCTGCTGGCCGGCGCCGGCTACCTTCATCTGGTCGTCGAACAGGATAGCCCTGCTCGATGTCGTCCCCTGGTCGATGGCAAGCACAAAGCCGCTCATTTCCGCTCCTCCGCTCTTCATGCAACAGGGGAGACGGCAAAAGCCGCCTCCCCCGCAGGATCCATGCGGGCGCTGACGCCCGCATCAGGCAGTCTTACTTCTGCCAGCTCTTCACGAGCTCGTCGTAGTTGATGGTGATCGGCTTTTCCTTCTCGTTCTCGATCTTGAGCTGAGGCGCGAGATTGCCCTTCTTGACCGCGTCCGCGTTCCAGTAGGCGAGGTCATGCTCTTCGGCCATCCTCGGGCCGATATCGCCCTGGACGCCCGACTTCTCGATGCGGCTCATGACCTTTTCCTGCTCGGCGCAGAGCGAGTCCATCGCTTCCTGCGCGGTCTTGGCGCCGGACGAGGCATCGCCGATCGCCTGCCACCAGAGCTGAGCCAGCTTCGGATAGTCAGGCACGTTGGTGCCGGTCGGCGACCACTGGATGCGGGCCGGCGAGCGATAGAACTCGATCAGGCCGCCGAGCTTCGGAGCACGCTCGGTGAAGCTCTTGTCGTGGATCGTGCTCTCGCGGATGAAGGTCAGGCCGACATGGCTCTTCTTCACGTCGACGGTCTTCGAAGTGACGAACTGCGCGTAGAGCCAGGCGGCCTTGGCGCGGTCGGTCGGCGTCGACTTCATCAGCGTCCAGGAACCCACGTCCTGATAGCCGAGCTTCATGCCGTCCTTCCAGTAGACGCCGTGCGGCGACGGCGCCATGCGCCACTTAGGCGTGCCGTCGTCGTTCATCACCGCCTTGGCGCCGGCGTCGACCATCGAAGCAGTGAAGGCGGTGTACCAGAAGATCTGCTGGGCGACCGCACCCTGCGCCGGCACCGGGCCGGATTCGGAGAAGGTCATGCCCTGCGCTTCGGCCGGAGCGTAAGCCTTCAGCCAGTCGAGATACTTCTGGATCGAATACACCGAGGCCGGGCCGTTGGTGTCGCCGCCGCGCGCCGTGCAGGAGCCGACAGGACGAGAGTTCTCGTCGACCTTGATGCCCCATTCGTCGACCGGCAGGCCGTTCGGGATACCCTTGTCGCCATTGCCGGCCATGGACAGCCAGGCATCGGTGAACCGCCAGCCGAGCGACGGGTCCTTCTTGCCGTAGTCCATGTGGCCATAGACCTTCTTGCCGTCGATCTCGCGGCCGGTGAAGAACTCGGCGATGTCCTCATAGGCCGACCAGTTGACCGGCACGCCGAGGTCGTAGCCGTACTTGGCCTTGAAGTCGGCCTTGTTCTTCTCGTCGTTGAACCAGTCGTAGCGGAACCAGTAGAGGTTGGCGAACTGCTGGTCGGGAAGCTGGTAGAGCTTCTTGTCCGGCGCCGTGGTGAAGGAGGTGCCGATGAAGTCCTTGAGGTCGAGGTTCGGATTGGTGACGTCCTTGCCGTCGCCCGCCATCCAGTCGGTCAGGTTGCGCACCTGCTGGTAGCGCCAGTGCGTGCCGATGAGGTCGGAGTCGTTGACCCAGCCGTCATAGAGGTTCTGGCCGGTCTGCATCTGGGTCTGGATCTTCTCGACGACGTCGCCTTCCTGGATCGTGTCGTGCGTGACCTTGATGCCGGTGATGGCGGAGAAGGCCGGCGCCAGCACCTGCGATTCATAGGAATGGGTGGCGATGGTTTCCGAGACGACCTTGATCTCCATGCCGGCAAACGGCTTGGCGGCGTCAATAAACCACTGCATCTCCTTTTCCTGGTCGGCGCGCGAAAGCGTCGACAGCGGGCCTATCTCCTTGTCCAGAAAGGCCTTCGCCTCATCCATCCCGGCGTAGGCATTGCCTGCCCCGAGCAATAGGACAAGGGCGGTCGTTGATGTTAAAAATTGCCGTCGCATGTGTTTCCTCCAGTTTTGGTTTCAAGTGCGATCTGGAGCGGTCGCCGGCACGCGGCCGCTCCAACAGTTTCCCCCTCTATACGTAGCGGAACACGCCGATGGCGTAGACTACGGAGAGAGCGAGAGCCCACCACAGGTTGGGTCCAACCAGACCCAGCCAAGCGAGATGGATGAAGGCGCTGCCAAGCAGCGAAAGGAAGAGACGGTCGCCGCGCGTCGTCTCGAAGCGGAGCACGCCGACGCGCGGATTGCCGCCCGGCGAGGCATATTCCCAGGCCGCCATGCCGCAAAGCAGCAGGAAGACGGTGCCGAAGAAAGCCGCCGTCGGCCAGGTCCACGCCATCCAGGAGAGGTCGAGGTTCATGGTCATACCCTCCCCAGGGCAAAGCCCTTGGCGATGTAGTTGCGGACAAACCAGATGACGAGCGCGCCGGGGATCAGCGTCAGCACGCCGGCGGCGGCGAGCAGTCCCCAGTCCATGCCGGCGGCCGAGACGGTGCGGGTCATGGTGGCGGCGATCGGCTTGGCGTCGGTGGTGGTCAGCGTGCGCGCGATCAACAATTCCACCCATGAGAACATGAAGCAGAAGAAGCAGGCGACGCCGATGCCGCTGGCGATCAGCGGCATGAAGATCTTCACGAAGAAGCGCGGGAACGAATAGCCGTCGATATAGGCCGTCTCGTCGATCTCCTTCGGCACACCGGACATAAAGCCTTCGAGGATCCACACCGCCAGCGGCACGTTGAACAGGCAGTGCGCCAGCGCCACCGCGATATGGGTGTCGATCAGGCCGAAGGCGGAATAGAGCTGGAAGAACGGCAGCGCGAACACCGCCGGCGGCGCCATGCGGTTGGTCAACAGCCAGAAGAACAGATGCTTGTCGCCGAGGAAGCGATAGCGCGAGAAGGCGTAAGCCGCCGGCAACGCTACGGCGACCGAGATCACCATGTTCATCACCACATAGGTGATCGAGTTGATATAGCCCGAATACCAGGACGGGTCGCTGAAGATGGTGCGATAGTTGGCGAGCGTCGGCGCATGCGGATAGAGCGTCAGCGACGAGACGATCTCAGCATTGGTCTTGAAGCTCATGTTGATGAGCCAGTAGATCGGCAGCAGGATAACGATGATGTAGAGCGTCGGCACGATCCACCACCAGCGCGATTCCTCGCCGCGGCGCCGCATCAGGCGCGCCACCTCGTCCTGCGACAGGGCGCTGCTCAGCCCTTCCGAAACCGCCGTCTCGCTCACTCTGTTCGCTCTTTCGTTAACGCCGGTCATCTCAGCGCTCCGCGTCGTAGTTGGTCATCACGGTGTAGAAGACCCATGACAACAGCAGGATGATCAGGAAGTAGACCAGCGACATCGCCGCCGCCGGACCGAGGTCGAACTGGCCAAGCGCCGTCTTGACCAGGTCGATCGACAGGAACGTCGTCGAATTGCCGGGACCGCCGCCGGTGACGACGAAAGGCTCGGTGTAGATCATGAAGCTATCCATGAAGCGCAGCAGCACTGCGATCAAAAGCACGCGCTGCATCTTCGGCAGCTGGATGTAGCGGAACACCGCCCAGCGCGAGGCGCCGTCGATCTTGGCCGCCTGGTAGAAGGCATCCGGGATCGAGACCAGGCCGGCATAGCAAAGCAGCACGACGAGGCTGGTCCAGTGCCAGACGTCCATTATGATGACGGTGACCCACGCGTCGATCGGATCCTGGACATAGTTGTAGTCGATGCCGAGCGCATTGACGTAGTAGCCGAGCAGGCCGATGTCGTTGCGGCCGAAGACCTGCCAGATCGTGCCGACGACATTCCATGGGATCAGCAGCGGCAGCGCCATCAACACCAGGCAGACCGGCACGCCCCAGCCCTTCTTCGGCATGTTGAGCGCGATGAAGATGCCGAGCGGCACCTCGATGATGAGGATGATGAAGGAGAAGATCAGGTTGCGGACCATCGCTTCCCAGAAGCGGTCGGAGGACAAGAGCTCCTCGAACCACTCCGTGCCGGCCCAGAAGAAGACGTTGTTGCCGAACGTGTCCTGCACCGAATAGTTGACGACGGTCATCAGCGGGATGACGGCCGAGAACGCCACCAGCACCAGCACCGGCAGCACAAGGAACCAGGCCTTGTTGTTCCAGGTCTTTTCCATCTATGCCCCCATCTCGACGCGCCAGGAA
>NZ_RZSG01001009.1:0-1887 GCF_003997725.1 Mesorhizobium sp. M4A.F.Ca.ET.050.02.1.1 | reverse complement strand
CCGCAATCCGCCATCCCTGCCATCGCCGACGGCGGTGGTTTCTCCAGTCAGTCTCGCCCAGGCGCACATTGCCTTCTCCTGCATTTGCCCGATCAGGATTTCTTCGCTACAAGCTCAACCTAACTTGAGGTCAAGCGGAAAGTGGGAGATGGCTCCAGCAACGGAACTGACGGTCGGCCAGGTGGCCATGCGCAGCGGCGTGGCTGTATCGGCGCTGCATTTCTACGAGACGCGCGGACTGATCCGCAGCCACCGCACGGCGGGCAACCAGCGGCGCTACGGCCGCGACGTGCTGCGGCGCGTGGCGATCATCCGCGTCGCCCAGGAAGTCGGCATCTCGCTGGCCGAAATCGCCACGGCGCTGCAATCCCTGCCCGAGGGCCGCACGCCGACGCGCGAGGATTGGAATCTACTTTCGACGGCTTGGCGCAACGGGCTCGACCACAAGATCAACCAGCTGAAGAAGCTGCGCGACGGCCTGAGCGACTGCATCGGCTGCGGCTGCATGTCGATCGACAGATGCCCGCTCAGGAACAAGGAAGACCGGCTGGCGCGGGAGGGCACCGGAGCGCGAAGGCTGATAGCGCGCTGATCACCCCACTGGGGCCGCCACTCTCAATCCGCCGCCGGCAGCCGCCTTATCGTGAATTCGATGACGTCGCCTGGCCGCTCGAACCAGCTTTCGATCTCGGTCCAGTAGGCCTGCTTGGGGAAGCGCTCGAACCATTCCTTGGCCTTCAGGCGGGCGTCCGAACGCGGCAGGATGAAGGTCTCGCGCAGGAAGCCGTCGCGCGGCATGCGCTCGCGCTCGGCGCGCGAGCGGTCGAGCCTTTTCTTCAAGCCATCCAGCGGCGGTCTTGCCGGGGTGCGCACGAAGGAACTCCTTGCACCGTGGTCGGGACTTGACCCTTGCTCCTAAGAGATTAGGGATCGCGCCCGGAAAAGACGAGTCCTTTATCGTCCGCGACTGGAGACCTGATTTTGGAACGACCTGAAATACCGGTGGGCCTGCCGGCCGACATCGAGCAGAAGAAGATGAAGGCCCGCCTGTGGTTCGAAGCGTTGCGCGAGCGCATCTGCGCCGCCTTCGAGCAGATCGAGCAGGATCTGACGGGTCCGCTGGTTTCATGGTCGCCTGGCCATTTCGAGAAGACCCCCTGGGAGCGCGACGATGGCAAGGGCGGCGGCGGCACCATGTCGATGATGTATGGCCGCGTCTTCGAGAAGGTCGGCGTCCACACCTCGACCGTCTACGGCGAGTTCTCGCCCGAGTTCAGGAAACAGATGCCGGGCGCGGAGGAGGATCCACGCTTCTGGGCAAGCGGCATCTCGCTGATCGCGCATCCTTGGAACCCGAACGTGCCGGCGGTGCACATGAACACGCGCATGGTCGTCACCTCGCGCCAGTGGTTCGGCGGCGGCGCCGACCTGACGCCGGTGCTCGACCGTCGCCGCGTCCAGGACGACCCGGATACGCTCGCCTTTCACCGCGCCATGCAATTTGCCTGCGAGAAGAACGCCGGCGTCGCCGACTACGCCAAATTCAAGGCCTGGTGCGACGAATATTTCTATCTGCCGCACCGCAACGAGCCGCGCGGCACCGGCGGCATTTTCTTCGACTGGCTGCATTCGGGCGAGGACAAGGGCGGTTGGGATGCCGATTTCAACTTTGTCCAGGATGTCGGGCGCTCTTTTCTCGTCGTCTACGGACACCTGGTAAGGGGCAATTTCAACGACAACTGGACCGACGGCGACCGTGACGAACAACTCATTCGGCGGGGCCGCTACGTCGAATTCAACTTGCTTCACGATCGCGGCACCATCTTCGGGCTGAAGACCGGCGGCAATGTCGCCTCGATCCTGTCCCGCCTGCCGCCCGCGGTCCGA
>NZ_RZSG01001008.1:0-1892 GCF_003997725.1 Mesorhizobium sp. M4A.F.Ca.ET.050.02.1.1 | reverse complement strand
CGGCACCTCGCGGCCGTTGCCGCGGTAGGCGACCGTGAGGTCGCGCATGGAAAGCAGCGCCGTCACGACAGACTTCTCCGCACCGCTGTCGTCTCGACGATGCCTTCGCCGGCGAGGTAGACGCCGAGCACGGTCAGCACCAGCGCGATGCCGGGGATGATCGACAGGAAAGGCGCGGTGCGCAAAACAGCACGGCCTTCGGCGATCATGCCGCCCCAGGTGACGAGGTTGGGGTCGCCTAGGCCGAGAAAGGACAGGGCGGCTTCCGTCAGGATCGCCGCCGCGACGATCACCGAGGACAGTGCCAGCACCGGCGGCAGCGCGTTTGGGAGCACTTCGCGAAAGGCGATCTCGAGCGGATGCATGCCGATGACACGGGCGCCGGCGACATAGTCGCGTTCGCGGATCGACAGCACTTCGGCGCGCGCGACGCGCGCCGGTCCCGTCCAGGCGCCAAGCGCGATGGCCGCAACGACCACACCGAGGGAAGGGCCGACAATGCTGACGAAGGCCAGGGCCAGCAGGAAGCCGGGCACGGTCTGGAAGGCATCGGTAATGCGCATCAGCACCTCGTCGATCAGCCCGCCGGCAAAGCCGGCCAGCGTGCCGACCACCGCGCCAATGACCAGCGCGGCAGCGGCCGCCGCCAGACCGACGGCCAGCGAGGTGCGGGCGCCGTGGAAAAGCTCGGCCAGCACGTCGCGGCCGAGCCGATCGGTGCCGAGCGGCAGCGACCAGTTTTGGAATGGCGACAGCAATGCCGGACCTGCAATGGCTTGCGGATCGCCGGGAAAGAGCAGCGGCGCGGTAAGCGCCATGGCGAAGAGCGTCGCAAAAATGACGGCGCCGGCGACCGCTTCCGGCGTGCAGAAGAAGCGATGCAGCCGGCTCATGCGCCGGCCTCGCTGGCGCCGACGCGGGGGTCGAGCAGGGCGTAGGCGAGGTCAACCAGGAGGTTGATGAGGATGACGAGCACTGCGCTGACCAGGATGATGCCGAGAAGCAGCGGCGTGTCACGTCCCGCGACGGCCTCCTGCGCCAGCCGGCCGAGGCCGGGCACGGCAAAGACGCTTTCGATGACGACGCTGCCGCCGAGCATCTGCGCCGACTGCAGGCCGAGCATAGTGACCAGCGGCAGGAGCGCGTTGCGGGCGACGTGGGCGAGCACGATGCGACGCCGCGACAGCCCCCTGGCGCGGGCGGCGAGGACAAAGTCCTGCCGCCAGGCCTCGGCCATGCCGGCGCGCGTCATGCGCAGGTAAAGCGCGAGATAGATGAAACCGAGCGCGGCGACCGGCAGCACGAGATGGGCGGCAATGTCGGCGGCCCGCGACAGCCCGGTCCTGCCGGAGGCGATGGTCTCGATGCCGCCGATCGGCAGCCAGCGCAGGTCGACGGCGAAGATGACGATCAGCACCAGGCCGAGCCAGAAGCCCGGCACGGCATAGAGCGCCAATGAGCCGATCGACAGGAAACGGTCGCGAAAGCTGCCAGGCCGCGCGCCGGCATAGATGCCGAGCGCCGAACCGAGGCCGAAGGAGAGCGCGGTGGCGCTGCCCATCAGGAGAAGCGTGGTCGGCAAGCGTTCGAGGATGACGTCACGGATCGGCCTGGAGAAGGTGACGGACTGGCCGAGGTCGAGATGCAGCAGCGCCCAGAGATAGTTGGCGAGCCGCGTCATTTCCGACTGGTCCAGGCCCCAGCGATGGCGCAGCACCTCGATCATGCCGGCATCGCCGCCGGTCGAGACGATATAGGCGTCGACCGCGTCGCCGGGGGCTGCCTCGAGCAGGAGGAAGGTGCCGATGACGACGATCAGCAGCACGAAGACGCTGCCGAGGAGACGGCGGCGGATGAGGGTGAGGGCGCGGGTCATGCGCGCCTCGGTGGGT
>NZ_RZSG01001007.1:0-1893 GCF_003997725.1 Mesorhizobium sp. M4A.F.Ca.ET.050.02.1.1 | reverse complement strand
GCAATGTGTTCGGCTCCAACGGTTCGGTGGCGACCATCTTCCAGGCGCAGATCGAAGCCGGCGGCCCCGTCACCATCACCGACCGGCGCATGACCCGCTATTTCATGACCGTGGCAGAGGCCGTCGATCTCGTCATCATGTCGGCCGCGGATGCCGAGCAGCGGGAGGGCAAGGACGACTACGCCATCTATATGTTGGACATGGGCAAGCCGGTGCCGATCCTCGAAGTCGCCGAAACCATGATCCGCATGGCCGGCAAGAACCCCTACACCGACATCGCGATCCGCTTCACCGGCATCAGGCCGGGCGAAAAGCTGCACGAGACGCTGCAGGGCGAGAATGAAGAGGTCGTCGCGCTCGATATCGCCAAGATTTTTGGCCTGCGCGCCGAAGTGGTGTCATGGCCGAGAATTCAGGTCGCCCTGACGGCATTGCAGGCGGCAATACGTGACCAGGACAAGGCGGCCGCTCTTGCCGTGTTGGCGGGACTGCATGAGGCTGAAAAGCCGCCGGTTGAGGCACCGCGGGAAACCGGCCCGAAATCAGTTGGACGGGCAGGTTAGACCTGTCCGGCGCGTCGATGATTGGCTATTGAAGCCAAGCCCGGCGATCCTCGCGCATTGGCCATGGCATTCGGCTGCGCCGGATTTGGGACCATCGACCGCGGAGCAGCATTGGATGACCCTGAAAGGGCCGAAGCGAACCTTCGATCTTGTGGTGGCTGCCTCGATGCTGGTGGCGTCGTCGCCCGTGCTGCTTGTTGCAATGCTGGCCATCAAGGCATCGTCGCCTGGGCCGGCGCTCTTTTCCCAGACCCGGGTCGGGCAGGGCGGTGTGCCATTTCGCTGCCACAAGCTGCGGACCATGTACCGAGGAACGCCGTCCTTGCCCACGCATGAGGCGCCGCCGCAATCCGTTACCGCCGTCGGCAAGGCGTTGCGCCGGGCCAAGATCGACGAGTTGCCTCAGCTTTGGAACGTGCTGAAAGGCGAAATGAGCCTTGTCGGCCCGCGCCCATGCCTGCCCACGCAGACGGAACTGGTCGAGCGCCGCCGGGACCTGGGCGTGCTCTCGGCGCTTCCCGGCATGACCGGCCTCGCGCAGATCCGGGGTATCGACATGTCGACCCCCGTGCTTTGCGCCGAGACCGATGCCGCCTACCTGCGGACTGCCTCGCTCGGCCTCGATCTCAGGATATTGCTGGGAACCATCTATCGCGCTTGAGCGTCGCCCGAGCGGCTTCGCCGCGCCAGTTCGGTGAGCTGCTCCAGCGTATCGGTTTCCGGCGCCCAGCCCTCCGCAAAAAGCAGCGACGGATCGCAAATCTGCGTTGCCGCCAGGGCTTCCCATTCCTTGGCCTTGCCGAACAGCCTTGCCGCCAGCCGCATCGGAGCGGCGGGCACGGCAACCAGGCGCGGCGGCCGTCCGAAACCGCGCCGGAAGGCGGTGACGATCTCGGAGATCGCGGCGGGCGGGCGGTCGCCGGCTATATAAATGGGCCGCAGCGGCTTCGGTTTGGTCAACAGCCGCAGCACCGCGCCGGCCACGGCGCCGGTCGAAATCAGCGAGCGGGTCCCGGTCAGGGCCGCTGTCGGCAGCGGCAAGGCGCTATCGGCAAGCCGCATCAGCGTTGCCAGGTTTCCCTTCATGCCCTCGCCATGAACAGGCGGCAGGCGCAGCACGGCGGCGTCGGAACGGCCCGCCGATCGGTAGGCGTCGAGCGTCCTGATCTCGCCGTCGCGCTTCGAGCGGCCATAGGCGTCTTGCGGAGCAGGAACCGTTGCCTCGTCGATCGTGCCGCTGAAGTCCGGGCCGACGACCGCCCGGATCGACGACAGATAGAGGAAGCGTCCGCTTGCTAGCGCCGCCGCGGCACGCGCGAGCAGGCCGGTC
>NZ_RZSG01001006.1:0-1893 GCF_003997725.1 Mesorhizobium sp. M4A.F.Ca.ET.050.02.1.1 | reverse complement strand
GTTCAAGGAACAGACCAATCTGACGCCGAACGTCTACTGGAACACGCTGCGCATGGAGGAAGCCGTGCGCCAGCTGCAATGGTCGCAGGAACCGCTGATCTCGGTCGCTTGCAATCTCGGCTTCACCACCCAGGGCAATTTTTCGCGCTTCTTCCGCGACCATGTCGGCGTGCCGCCGACGCTCTATCGCGAGGCGGCGCGGGCGATGGCTTGAGCGGCCCTGGCTGCCTTCGGTCTATTTTCAGACTGATTGATAGGCGCTCAAGACGCATTGATAAGCGCCGGCTGCCCGTGCGCCCTACCCTTCCCGCCATACGCATCCGCAAGGGAACGGCTCCATGGCGAAAGTCACCATCTCCAGCGTCATCGACGCGCCGGTCGAACAGGTCTGGGCGCGGATACGCGACTTCAACGGCTTGCCGAGTTGGCACCCGCGCATGATCGAAAGCCATATCGAGGACGGCAAGGATGCCGGCACGATCGGCTGTGTGCGCAACTTCCAGCTCGTCAGCGGCGCCCGCCTGCGCGAAAAATTGGTCGACTTCTCCGACGAGAAGTTTCTGGTCAGCTACTCCATCCTCGAGACCCCGCAGCTGATCACCAATCACAAGGCGACGCTGCAGTTGCGGCGTGTCACCGACGGCGACCGCACCTTTGCCGAATGGAGCGCCAGCTTCGACGCAGCTCCCGAGGAAGCCGACAAGCTCGCCGAAGGCATGGGCGCCAACGTCTTCCAGGGCGGCTTCAACGCGCTGAAGAGCCATTTCGCCGGCCAAAGCTGAGCCAAGGAGCGTGCCATGGCGCTTGCCCTCCAAACATTCCCGACGGTGAAGGACGCGAACGCTGCACTGCAGGCGGTCGGCACGCGCTATCTCGGCGGCGGCACGCTGGTCGTGCGCGCCGCCAATGAAGGCGACGTTTCGGTCACCAGACTTGTCCGCGCCACCGAGCCGTCGCTGTCGACGATTACCGTTTCCAATGGCAGGGCCGTTCTTGGCGCCTCCGTCACCATGGCGGCGATTGCCCGCCATCCGGAACTCGCCTGGCTTGCGCCCACCGTGCGCGCCGTCGGCGGGCCGGCGATCCGCAACATGGCAAGCGTCGGCGGCAATCTCTTCGCGCCTGCGCCCTACGGCGACTTCGCCGTCGCGCTGCTTGCGCTGGACGCGAACGTCGCCACCGAGGATAGCGAAGTGCCGATCGAGACCTTCCTGGCCGGACGCGACGCCAGCCGTTCCATCGTCACCTCCGTCACCTTCGCCCTACCCCGCGCGGAGAGCTTCCGTTTTCTCAAAGTGTCACGGGTCAAGCCCAAGGGCGTCTCGGTACTCAGCATCGCCGCGCTCTTGCAGCGGATAGACAACGGCACGGTCACCGCCGCGCGGATCGCACTTGGCTGCATGGCCGACCGGCCGATGCGTGCCAGAGCGGCCGAGAAGGCGCTGCTTGGCTGCAGGCTGACGCCTGACGAGATCGCGCCGGCGCTGGCTATGGCAAACGAAGGCACAACGCCGATTACCGATCCGGTCGCCAGCGCCTGGTATCGCGCCGAAGTGCTGCCGGTCCATCTCGGCCGGCTGCTGCTCGCATGATGCCCGTCGCCCAAAAACGCGTAGCGGTTTTGGGATTGCGACAGGCAGGAAGTCTCACACGTCGGGGGCGCGCGTCTGTCCGGATATCCGGGCAGGCGCGCTGGGAGGAAAGACATGGTGAAGGTCCCGGTCCAGTTCACGCTCAACGGTTCCGAGAAAGCCGAGTTCATCGACAGCGGCGCGACACTGCTGCACGCGCTGCGGGACAAGATCGGTGACACCTCGCCGAAAGGCGGCTGCCACCAGGGCACTTGCGGCGCCTGCTCGGTCATCATCGACGGTGAGCTGAGGCTCTCCTGCC
>NZ_RZSG01001005.1:0-1893 GCF_003997725.1 Mesorhizobium sp. M4A.F.Ca.ET.050.02.1.1 | reverse complement strand
CGGCGGGATATTGTAGATGATGATCGGCAGCTTGGTCGCGCGGGCGACAGCGGCGAAGTGTTCGTAGAGGCCGCGCTGCGTCGGCTTGTTATAATAGGGCGTGACGACGAGCGCGGCATCGGCACCCGCCTGCTCGGCAAACTGCACCAGGCCCACCGCCTCTTCGGTGTTGTTGGAGCCGGCGCCGGCGACGACCGGAGCGCGGCCCTTGGCGACCTCGATGCAGACCTTGACCACCTGGCGGTGCTCGTCATGCGACAGCGTCGGCGACTCGCCCGTGGTGCCCACCGGAACCAGCCCCTTGGTGCCCTCGGCGAGCTGCCACTCGATGAAGGCGCGAAAGGCTTTCTCGTCGAAACGCCCGCTCTTGTCGAACGGTGTAACGAGCGCGGTCAGCGAGCCTCTCAGCATATCGTCCAAACTCCTTGGGACTTCGTTGGTTTATGCATCTCGTTGCCCCAAAACCGGTGTCCACTTTTGGGCGACATGCATTCGTGTTTTATCGGTCGGTCTATCGTGCGCGCCTTCTAGCCGAAAGCGAAGCCGCGCACCATAGTCTCGACATTGTTCAGCGGCAAGCATTGCCGTGGTGCCAGTGTCGGCAATTCGAACGACCTCGATAACCTTTTGTTTACGGGCTCTTCACGACCTGAGTTTAGCTTCAAGCCGTCTTGGGCTGCTGGTAATGTGCTCGAACAGGAAATGACGAACCACATGTCAGGCCGGCGGCCCCGTCTTTTCGCGCTTCTGGGCGCGACGCTTGCGCTGATGCCGGCCGCGGCGATCGGCGGGGGCGTCGACGTGCAGACGACGTCGGCTGTCCCGATACCGCCTCTGGCCTATCAGGGCCGGCCGGATGCCCCCGCCTCTCTTTCGACAGATGTCGCGCTTTTGAAGGGCGGCCTCGACAGGCTGGCAGCCAACGACATTGCCGGCGCGCGCCAGGTGCGCGAGGTGCTGCCCGCCAATTCGCTCGACCGCCATATATTGGCCTGGGCGATCGCGCTCTATGGTGGCGACCAGGTGCCGAGCGGCGATATCGCCGATGCCGCACAGATGCTGCCGAACTGGCCGGGCACGATCGCGCTGCGCAAGAACAGCGAGCGCGCGCTCTATCGCGAGAACCCCTCGCCGCAGGTCGTGGTGCAGGCGTTCAAGGGCAGCCAGCCGCTGACCCCGGAAGGGGTGATCATCCTTGCCCGCTCCTATGTCGCCATTGGCAACGCCAAGGCGGCGCGCTCAGTGCTGTCGCCGTTCTGGCGAACGGAAAGACTGGAAGCCAAGGACGAGGCGACCATCATCAAGGAGTTCGGCACGCTCATTCCCGCCGCCGACCACCGCTTCCGCATGGAGCGCATGTTCTATGCCGATCGGCCTTCCTCGGCGCTGCGCGTGGCAGCGCTCGCAGGCGCCCAGCCGCTGGCCGATGCCTGGACGGCGGCCAGCCGTGGCGACAAGAACGCGACCAAGCTGCTCAAGGCCGTGCCCGCGGCGCAGCGTCAGGCCGGCTATTTCTTTGCCGAGGCCGAATATCTGCGCAAGCAGCAGAAATTCGCCGACGCCGCCGCGGTCGTGATGAAAGCGCCGACCGATCGCGAGGCACTGGTCGATCCCGACGCCTGGTGGGTGGAACGCCGGGTGCTGTCGCGCGAGCTGGTCGACCAGGGCGACATGAAGACGGCCTACAAAATCGTCTCCATGCACGCGGCCGAAAGCCCAGCCAGCGCCGCAGAGGCCGAGTTCCACGCCGGTTGGTATGCGCTGCGCGGCCTCAACGACCCGGCTACCGCGGCTACCCACTTCGCACGCATCGCCGACCTCGCGCAGGGGCCGGCGTCGCTGTCGCGCGCCTATTACTGGCTCGCCCCCGCCGCCCAAGTGGGCGGGGCCCGC
>NZ_RZSG01001004.1:0-1898 GCF_003997725.1 Mesorhizobium sp. M4A.F.Ca.ET.050.02.1.1 | reverse complement strand
GGCTGATCTCGCGGCGCGAGGGACGGGTGAGCGAGCAGAAGGCAGACACCGAGGCGCGGAACAGCCTTTCGGCCTTTCCCGCCTCTGTCCGAACAGCGATTTGCCTGAAATCCGAAGATGACACGGAAGATACGCCCGACACTCGACACAACCCTGGCGACGCTCGACCGAACCGTGCCGGTTTCGCGTGCATCAGAAACAAAGTTCAAATTAGCGGCGATCCGTTAGCGCTCCGTTAACCCTCTGCCCGCCTTAATCATATTTGGAGGCGTTGCGTTGTGCTCCGGGGCAACCGAGAGGAATACGCGAACCATGGGCATGGTACTGTCTTTCGTGCCGCGACCGGCACCCGTAAATCGAGCAGCTCGGGACACCGGCACACCGGCGGCGGTGATCATCTTCCCCGGCGTCCGCTATGAACAGCCGCCGCTGACCGGCCAGTCGCGTCCGGCCGATCCGAACGAGCCGCCGCGGACGCCTGTTCCGCATCACTAGACCAATTCCAGGAAAAGTGTGAAACGGTTTTCCGTTCCGAATTGTGCCAATAAAAAGATAGAGCGCCGCGCGTCCGTTCGGGCGCGCAAAGGACCTTCCAAGAATTAGAATCCGCGTGCGCTGCCTGGTCAGTAATCCTGCAGCTCGCAGGAACTCTGCTCCAGGAACCGTGACACGATCGGTTTCCAGCTGTCGTCCGGCACGAAGGCACGGATGACGAAGATGCCTTCCTCGATCGGCGCCTCAACGAAGATCGCACCCTGCAGCTCCTCCGGAAGTTCCCGGCGCACATCAATCATCTGCGCCGGCGTCAGCACCACTGTGTCGAGCACGCCGCCGGTCGCGGTGTGATCGTTGAAGGAATAGAAATTGTGGCCGTTGCGGTCATAGACCGACACCGACCAGAACGGCACGTGGCCCGGTGCCTTGATGCGCACCATGCCTTCGGCGAGGTCGAAGCGGCATGCCGCCGCGTAGAATAGCGGATCGACCGATTTCACCACCGGCGCGCCGCCGGCCTCGGCGTCGAGCCTGGTCATCCGGTATAGGTCCGAGGCCATCGCCAGCCGCGACCAGGCATCGCGCTCGGAAAATTCCGGCACCAGCATCAAAACGATGATGTGGACGATGCCGGCGCCGATCAGGCCGAGCAGCATGGCGTGGAAGAGCCTACGCATTGCAGCCCACTTTCACGATGCCGGGCAGCGTCACGTCGGAAAGGCCGGTGCTGCTGGCGATCGGGGTGTCGTAGAAGGTGAGCACGAAATACATCTTGCCGAAGCCGTCGGTCAGCAGCCAGTTGCCGGGAGCGGGGCGGTTGCCGACGGCGATGGCCACCGAATTGTCGGGCTGGCGCAGCACCTGGTAGGACTGGAGCGCGGCCAGCCTCGCCTTGCCTGTGTCGACCACGCCGAGCGACCGATCGGCGGCATAAAGCGTCCAGAAGCGGGCGGTGGGGAATCCGCCTTCGATCGTATAGGCGCATTCGCGCTTCAGGGGTTCGCCGCCGGCGTCGCGCTCGGCGATGAAGGATAGCCCCTCGGCCTTGCCGAGCGCCAGCACGCCCTCGCGCGCCACGCGCGCTTTCGAATAAGGGTCGGCGCCTTGTGTGCCGATCTCGGGAAAGGCCGTCCACTGGCCGATCCTGATCGCGCCGACGCCGTCCTGCGCCTGCAGCGCATACCAGACGCTGCCGCCGCCGACGCCGACGGCAATGGCAAGCGAAAGTAGCGTCAGGAAGGCGGTCTTGAGCATGAACAGCCAAAACAGGAGAACTTGCCGCTCGGGGATATCGCGGGCAGGGGCCTCGTGGCAAGTCGCGCCGGTGGATAGGCGGACGCTGAATGGGACGCTTAGAGCGCCGACAGCGTCTCCGGCGCCTTGGGCGCGTCGAGCACAGGGGC
>NZ_RZSG01001003.1:0-1901 GCF_003997725.1 Mesorhizobium sp. M4A.F.Ca.ET.050.02.1.1 | reverse complement strand
GGCCAATCCACCGGCTTTGAGCACAAGCAGAGCGCGGCCTTTGACCGGGCGGGCAAAAATGCTAGGAGCGCCCAAATCAGCCTTTCCCGGGGACGACGTGCAATCATGGACGCGAGGCAACTGAAGGTCGAAGCCGCGCGGGCCGCCCTTGGCCATGTCACCGACGGCATGCGGCTTGGCATCGGCACCGGCTCGACGGCCGAGGAGTTCGTGCGCCTGCTCGCCGAGAAGGTCGCCACCGGGCTAAGCGTCATCGGCGTGCCGACCTCGGAGCGCACCGCAGCACTTTGCCGCGAGCTCGGCGTGCCGCTGTCGACGCTCGAAGAGACGCCGGAGCTCGACCTCACTGTCGATGGCGCCGACGAGGTCGACCCGGCCCTCACGCTGATCAAGGGTGGCGGTGGCGCGCTGCTGCGCGAAAAGATCGTCGCGGCGGCGTCCGGGCGCATGATCGTGATCGCCGACCAGTCAAAGATGGTCGAGACGCTCGGCCGCTTTCCGCTGCCGATCGAAGTCAACAAATTCGGCCTGCGCGCGACCGAGATCGCGATCGGCGCGGCCGCCGCGGGCCTCGGCCTTTCCGGCCCGGTTACATTGAGGATGACGGGGAGCCAGCCATTTGTTACAGACGGCGGCCATTTTATCCTCGATGCATCTTTTGGCCGCATTCCGGATACAAGAGCGCTTTCGAATGCTCTCCACGCCATTCCAGGCGTTGTCGAGCATGGTCTTTTCATCGGGCTGGCGTCAGCGGCCATCATCGCCGGCGGCGACGGCATCCAAACCGTCCATGCCGCCCGAAAACCAGGGAGTTCTATCGACCATGATGTTGCATAACCGGGTTCGCCGCTTCTCGGCCGCTCTGGCGGCTTCGGCTGTCCTTGCGTTGTCCTCGCCGGCGTTTGCGCAGGACGTCTCCGAATCGCACCTGAAGGCTGCGCGCGCCGCCGTCGCTGCCATCCATGCCACCGACCCGTTCGACAACATCCTGCCGCAGGCAGCGGCGGCGCTTGAGAACCAGCTCATCCAGAAGAACCCCGACATGCAGGAACTGATCGGCAAGACCGTCAGCGAGAAGGCGATGGCGCTGGCGGCGCGCCGCGCCGATCTTGAGAAGGAAGCAGCCCTTGCCTACGCCAAGGTGTTCTCCGAGAAGGAGCTCAACGACATCGCGACCTTCTACAGCTCCGATTCGGGCAAGAAGCTGCTGGACAGCGGTCCGGCAGTGACGCGCGATCTCGTCAAGGCAGCCGACATCTGGCAGAACGGCGTCGCCCGAGACCTCGCCCAGCAGGTGGGCGAAACGCTGGCTGCCGCGTCGAAGGCCGCCGCTCCGGCCGCGCCCGCTCCCGCGGATGGTGCCGCGCCGGCCGATGGCTCGGCTCCGGCTGACGGCGATGCGCCGGCCGACAACACGCAGAACTGATTTGCCTTGCTGCGCGGCCTGACGGCCGCTGGACCAGAAAGCCCGGCTTTGTCCGGGCTTTTCTTTTGGTGATGAGCAGCCTACCTGTCTCAGGCATTTTTGAAGGCAAGGAGCCACGCATGGCCGGTTACGACTACGATCTCTTCGTCATCGGCGGCGGCTCCGGAGGGGTGAGGGCGGCCCGTGTCGCGGCGGCGCTCGGCAAGCGCGTCGGCATCGCCGAGGAATACCGCTATGGCGGCACCTGCGTCATTCGCGGCTGCGTGCCGAAGAAGCTCTACGTCTATGCCTCGCAATTTCCCGAGCATTTTGCTGACGCCGCCGGCTACGGCTGGAGCGTGCCCGAGGCCAGTTTCGACTGGCCGACGTTGGTCGCCAACAAGGACAAGGAGATTGCCCGGCTGGAAGCCATCTACGAGAAGAACGTGAAAGGTGCCGGCGGCGAGACGTTCCATTCGCGCGCCATGCTGGTTGA
>NZ_RZSG01001002.1:0-1911 GCF_003997725.1 Mesorhizobium sp. M4A.F.Ca.ET.050.02.1.1 | reverse complement strand
GTGCGAGGTCCTGACATCGAGGGGGTCAATCATGCTTTATCTGCTTGCATTGCTGATCGGGGTCGTTGCCGGGCTCCGCGCCGGAACGGCACTTGCCGTCACCGCCTGGGGCGCCTGGCTCGGCTGGCTGCCGGTCGCCGGCACCTGGGCGAGTTTCATGGGGCACTGGATCGCCCTCGGCATTTCCACCATCCTGGGGGTCGTCGAGCTGATCACCGACCAGCTGCCGTCGACGCCGAGCCGCAAGGTGCCGCAGCAGTTCGGCGCCCGCGTCATCATCGGCGCCTTTTGCGGCGCGGTGTTCGGCGCGACCGGCGGCGCCATCATCGGTGGCCTGATTGCCGGCGCCATCGGCGCCGTGATCGGCACGCTCGGCGGCGCCGAGTTCCGCGGCCGACTGGCGGCGGCTTTCGGCAAGGACCCGCCCGCTGCCTTCATCGAGGACGCCGCGGCGATCATCGGCGGCCTGCTGATCGTGGCGGCCGTGGCATGACGGCCAAGGCCTTCGACGCCATCATCATCGGCGCCGGCCAGGCCGGCACGCCGCTCGCCGGCCGGCTGAACGCGGCCGGCATGAGCGTGGCGCTGGTCGAGCGCAAGCTCGTCGGCGGCACCTGCGTCAACACCGGCTGCATCCCGACCAAGACGATGGTGGCGAGCGCCTACGCCACCCATCTCGCGCGCCGCGCCGCCGACTATGGCGTGACCTTATCCGGCCCGGTGGGCGTCGACTACAAAGCGATCAAGGCGCGCAAGGACAAGGTGTCGGGCGCTTCCCGCACAGGGCTGGAAACCTGGATCGCCGGCATGGAGAAGTGCACGCTCTACCGCGGCCATGCGCGTTTCGAATCCGCCAACACCGTGCGCGTCGGCGACGAACTGCTGACCGCGCCGAAGATATTCCTCAACACCGGCGGCCGCGCCGCCGTTCCCGACCTGCCCGGCGTCGAGGAGGTGCCTTACCTCACCAATTCCTCGATGATGGATCTCGACGTGCTGCCCCGCCATCTCGTCGTCGTCGGCGGCAGCTACATCTCGCTCGAATTCGCGCAGATGTTCCGCCGCTTCGGATCCGAGCTGACGGTGATCGAGAAGAGCCCGCGGCTGACCGGTCGCGAGGACGAGGACGTCTCGGCCGCCATCCTGTCGATCCTCCAGGACGAAGGCATCACGGTGCATCTCGGCGCCGACGACATCAGTTTTGCCAAGCAGGGCGGCGATGTCGCCGTCACCTTTTCCGCCGATCAGCCGCCGGCGATCGGCTCGCATGTGCTGCTGGCGCTTGGCCGCAACCCCAATACCGACGATCTCGGCCTCGACAAGGCCGGCGTCGAGGTCGACAAGCGCGGTTTCATCGTCGTCGACGACCAGTTGCGCACCGGCGTGCCCGGCATCTGGGCGATGGGCGATTGCAACGGCAAGGGCGCTTTCACCCATACCTCCTACAACGATTTCGAGATCGTCGCCGCCAACCTGCTCGACAATGATCCGCGCAAGGTCAGCGACCGCATCGAGGCCTATGCGCTCTACATCGATCCGCCCCTCGGCCGCTGCGGCATGACCGAGGCCGCGGTGAGGAAATCCGGCCGCCGCGCGCTGGTCGGCCAGCGGCCGATGACCCGCGTCGGCCGCGCCGTGGAAAAGGGCGAGACGCAGGGCTTCATGAAGATCCTGGCCGACGCCGACACCGGGGAGATCCTCGGCTGCTCGGTGCTCGGACCGGGCGGCGACGAGGTGATCCACTCGGTGCTCGACCTGATGTATGCCAAGGCGCCGATATCGACGCTGGCGCGTGCCATGCACATCCACCCCAACGTCTCCGAGCTTCTGCCGACCATAGCCCAGGAGCTGAAGCCGCTGGCCTAGAGCCGCCATCGGCGTGGTTTGCGCCCATAGCGCCTCGGCCTGGAC
>NZ_RZSG01001001.1:0-1918 GCF_003997725.1 Mesorhizobium sp. M4A.F.Ca.ET.050.02.1.1 | reverse complement strand
CGAACAGCGGATCCGAGGCCGTCGAAACAGCAGTGATGATGGCCCGGCAATATTTCGTCGAGATTGGACAGCCTCAGCGCAAGAAGGTGATTGGACGTCGGGCTAGCTTCCACGGCGGCGGACTGACGGGACTGGGCGTCGGCTATCAGCTCATGCGACGAGCCCCGTTTGAGGACGTTCTTGCGAATGTTTTCCATATTTCGCCATGCTACGAGTATAGAGGTAAGCAGGAGGGGGAAACAGCAGAGGAATACGGGTTGCGCGTAGCCAATGAGTTGGAAACTGCGATCCTCGGACTAGGCCCCGACACGGTGATGGCCTTCGTCGCCGAAACGGTGACCGGCACGACAAACGGCGCAACGCCGGCTGTACCAGGCTACTTCAAGCGAATACGAGAGATTTGTGACAAATACGGCGTCCTGCTCGTCCTGGACGAAATTTTTTGCGGCCTCGGCCGAACAGGCACGTTGCACGCCTGCGAGCAGGATGGGATTGCTCCTGATTTCTTGACTTTCGCAAAGGGTGTTGCTGCCGGTTACCAGCCAATCGGCGCGACCATGGTCAATACGAAGGTTTACGACGCAATTGTCTCCGGTTCAGGTACATATAAGGGCGGATACACCTATTCAGGCCACGCAGTTGCTTGCGCGGCCGCTATCGCTGTTCAACACATCCTACGCGGTCCTGGCTTCTTGGATAATGTAAAGAAAACTGGAAACCTGCTTTCTAATCGGCTGAACGAGAGGTTCGGGCAGCATGAACATGTCGGTAACGTTCGCGGGCGCGGCATGTTGATGACACTGGAACTCGTGGAAGATCGGAACACGAAAACGCCCTTTGCCGCATCGCGGGCCCTTAGTGCGAAAATCTACCAAAATGCGCAGGCGAGAGGTCTCATCACACACGCCCTGAGCGGCACGGTTGACGGTTATGTGGGCGATCACGTTGTTGTTTGCCCGCCGTTGATTGCAACGGGCGACAATATCGACACGATCGTCGGATTGCTCGGTGATTCCATCGATGCAGCCATTCAAGAAGTTCGCGCGAAGGCGGCCTGACTGCAGATCAACGGCAAAATGCTCTAACCCCAGGGGCATCGCGGAAACAAACCCGCGGTGCACCAGTCTCGATCGAATGTACTTAGCGGCGCAAATGAAACTTTGGAGCAGAACTTCGGTGGCATAATGTGTGGAGTTGCGCGCTTTGTCGCTCTGCTCGCAGCTCATTCTCTTGAAGCAAGTGGCTTTGCGCCGGAAGGAGCTTGGTCTTTCGAGCTCCGCTTGGCCGGCGCGTCACTGCGGCGACGATCGGGCAATTGTCTCTGGTGGGCGCGCCGGTGATCCCAAGCGTTGTGGTCCGTCGGTGGAATCTCGTTCCAGAAATGGAACGATCGCCAAGGAGGGGAGCAGACAAAAAATGCGAGCCAATCCGCTGCCAATCAACCGGCGAAAAGAACACCACGCTTCCTCTCCTGGATTTGGTTGCCGAATGAGATGCGCCTGGCCTCATCAGGCCGGAAGGCCTATGGGCGATCGCAATCTCGTTTGCTCCGTCAACCTCAGCAACTGTCGTTCTTGAAGGGCCTTTAGGTCGAGAACAGTGGCTGCTGTTCCACCAAGCAGTGAAAACGACGAAACGGGGAATGAAATGAAATCGTCGCGTAAATCAAGTTCACAGCATCTAGCATTTTTAGGCATGAGCGCTGCTCTTGCGCTCCTGGGCTCAGCAGCTGCTGCCGCCGACCTTAAGGGGAGGGAAGCAGTGATCTGGAGTCCCGGCGGAAAGTATACGACTGCCCTTGAAAAAGCCTACATTAGGCCGTTTGAGGCAGAGACTGGCGCCAAGATCAAGCTCATCGAGGCGGATCTAGATCAGGCAATGGCTGCCGCGGCTGCACAAGTTCGCTCGGGAACCGTGC
>NZ_RZSG01001000.1:0-1919 GCF_003997725.1 Mesorhizobium sp. M4A.F.Ca.ET.050.02.1.1 | reverse complement strand
CCTATGATCTTGCCACCAAGCTGTCGATCACCGGCACGCCCTCGTATGTGGTCGGCAACGAGGTGGTGTTCGGCGCGCTCGGGAAGGATGTCCTTGCCGAAAAGATCGAGGCGGCGAAGGCCGCGCTCTGATCGGCCCCAAGCCCTTGCGGCGGGCGACTTTCCGCCCGCTGTGGACAGCGAAAGAACGCACTTGCGCTCTTTTCGCGGGCGTCTATGCCCATTATAGAAGCCCAGGGCGCCGGCTTGCGGCCGGCGCCGGGAAAGGTCAGCATTCTTGAAAACGGTTTTCGTCCTGAACGGTCCCAATCTCAACGCGCTCGGCAAGCGCGAGCCGGGCATCTATGGCGGCAAGACGCTTGCCGCGATCGCCGAGGACTGCAAGAAGGCGGGCGCCGAGCTTGGGCTGGAGATCGACTTCCGCCAGTCGAACCATGAGGGCGACCTCGTCGACTGGATCCAGGAAGCCGGCGACAAAGCCGTCGGAATCGTCATCAATCCGGGCGCCTACAGCCACACCTCGATTGCCATTCACGACGCCATCCGCGCTGTCGCGCCGCTGCCCGTCGCCGAAGTCCATCTCTCCAACATCCATGCGCGGGAACCGTTCCGCCACGTCTCCATGGTCGCGCCGGTCGCCGTCGGCATGATTTGCGGGTTCGGGCCGCTCGGCTACACGCTCGCGCTGCAGGCGCTGGCGGCACGCCTTTGACCGGCCAACAAACAGAAGGCTCGAAAATGTCTATAAAGAAGACCGGTGTTGACCAGCAGCTGATCCGCGATCTGGCGGGCATACTGAACGACACCAATCTTACCGAGATCGAGGTCGAGCTCGGTGACCTGAAGGTGCGCGTGTCGCGTCAGTCGCAGACCGTGCACGCGGTGGCCGCTCCCGCGCCCGCTTATGCGCCGGCGGCGCCAGCTCAGCCCGCGGCTGCGGCCTCAGCGCCTGCAACGGCCGACCAGTCCAAGAACGCCGTGCCCTCGCCTATGGTCGGCACCGCCTACTTGGCGCCGTCGCCCGACGCCAAGCCGTTCATAGAGATTGGCCAGAAAGTCAAGGAAGGCCAGACGCTGCTGATCATCGAAGCAATGAAGACTATGAACCAGATCCCCTCGCCGCGCGCCGGCACGGTGACGGCGATCCTCTTCGAGGACGCCCAGCCGGTCGAATACGGCATGCCTCTCGTCGTCATCGAGTAGAGCCGGGAATGTTTCAGAAAATCCTCATCGCCAATCGCGGCGAAATCGCCCTCAGGGTGCTCCGCGCCTGCAAGGAACTCGGCATCCAGACCGTGGTGGTGCATTCGACGGCCGACGCCGACGCCATGCATGTCAGGCTTGCCGACGAGAGCGTCTGCATCGGCCCGCCGCCGTCGCGCGACAGCTATCTCAACATCCACCAGATCGTCGCCGCCTGCGAGATCACCGGCGCGGACGCGGTGCATCCGGGCTATGGTTTCCTGTCGGAGAACGCCAAGTTCGCCGACATCCTGGCCGCTCACAACATCACCTTCATCGGCCCGTCCGGCGACCATATCCGCGTCATGGGCGACAAGATCGAGGCCAAGCGCACCGCAAAACGCCTGGGCATCCCGGTCGTGCCGGGCTCCGACGGCGCGATCAGCGAAGAGAAGGAAGCCAAGCGCGTCGCCGCCGAGATCGGCTACCCCGTGATCATCAAGGCTTCGGCCGGTGGTGGCGGGCGCGGCATGAAGGTGGCGCGCAGCGAGGCCGACCTCGAGATCGCCCTGCAGACGGCGCGCTCGGAAGCCGGCGCCGCCTTCGGCGACGATGCCGTCTATATCGAGAAATACCTGGAGAAGCCGCGCCATATCGAACTGCAGGTGTTCGGCGACGGCGCCGGCCGCGGCGTCCATTTCGGCGAGCGCGACTGCTCGCTGCAGCGCCGTCACCAGA